>CAIUDO010000040.1 GCA_903897935.1 uncultured Pseudomonadota bacterium | reverse complement strand
GTCGCGGGCGGCGATGTTCCACGTGGAACACGCCCGCTTGGATCGGACGCCCACCCGTTTGCAGGAGCCAGTCGACGGGCGGGCCGCCCGCCCCAGTCCCAGAGCGCGTTGAGATCGACGCTCGGTACGCGGCGCCGTCGGGGTCGGTGGGCGGCGCCCGCGGTGTTCCACGTGGAACACACGCTGGTGCATCGGAGCGCCGTCGATGATGTTCCACGTGGAACACTACCGTCGACGGCCGACCCACGTGGCGCGGCTCGCGGCGTAGGGGTGCCAGTCGATGGGCTCGAAGTCCGGGTGCTCGGGCGCGCTGTCCGCGGCGATGAGCAACACCGCGGTCCCGCCGGGGACGAGCAGCCGCGCCGCCAGCTCCAGCGCCTCGGGCGGCGGCGCGAGCGCCCGGGCCGTGACGCCGTCGTAGCCTCCGGCCGGGAGCGCCTCGATTCGGCTGCACAGCACCCGCAGCGGCGCCGGCCGGGGCGGCCCGTGCGCCACCACCTCCTCGAGGAACGCGCACCGCCGCTGCCGACTGTCGACCAAGTCGACCGCGACGTCCGGGTGCAGGTGCGCCAGCACGAGCCCAGGGAAGCCCGCGCCCGAGCCGAGGTCCGCCCACCGGCCCGCGGGGCGCAGATTCGCGAGCGCCGCCTTGCAGTCGTCGAAGTGCGCGGCAATTGGCCCAGGCCCCACCAGGTTCGTCTTCGTCCGCCACCGCTCCAGGAGCTGGCGGTGCGCGTCTTCCAGCGTCATGGTCCCCTCCGGTTGGCATGCGCCTGGCGCAACGGCTATCATCGCGCGAACCCCTCGGTGGCGGGCACCCTGCTCGTCGCTCCTTCCTGCGGATCTTCCCCAATGGCACGCGTGCTCGCCGTCTCCAACCAGAAGGGTGGTGTCGGAAAGACCACCACCACCACCAACCTCGGCGCCGCGCTGGCCCTCGCCGGCCAGAAGGTGCTCGTGGTCGACCTCGACCCGCAGGGCAACGCGTCGTCGGGCCTCGGCTACCCGCGCGCGGAGGTCGACTCCGGCGTGTACGACGCGCTGATGGCGTTCCGCGACCTCGAAGATGTCGTGCGCCCCACGTCCGTCGAGCGCCTGGACCTCGTCCCGGCGAGCCGTGACCTCGTCGGCGCCGAGGTCGAGCTGGTCGGCGAAGCGCAGCGTGAGCGGCGGCTGCGTCGTGCGCTGGATCGGGTCCGTGACGGCTACGACTGGATCCTGATCGACTGCCCGCCCAGCCTGGGCCTGCTGACCATCAACGCGCTGGTCGCGTCCGACGCCGTGCTCGTGCCGCTGCAAGCCGAGTACTACGCGATGGAGGGCCTGGGCGACCTGCTGCGCACGGTAGACGCGGTGCAGAAGCACATGAACCCGGACCTCGAGCGCGAGGGCATCGTGCTCACCATGATCGACCGCCGGAACAACCTGTGCCGCGACGTCGAGACGCAAGCCCGCGAGCTGTTCGGGATCGATGTGTTCGCCTCGGCGATCCCGCGCAACGTGCGGTTGGGCGAGGCGCCCAGCTTCGGCAAGTCGATCGTCGAGTACGCGTCGAACTCCAAGGGCGCGCAGGCGTACGTCGCGCTCGCCGAGGAGCTGCTCGCCCGTCGCGGCGCGCGCGCGGCCCGGGCGGCGTCATGAGCCAGCCCGCCCCGCCCCGTCGCGGCCTCGGTCGCGGCCTCGCCTCCCTCATCCCCGACGGCGCGTTGTCGTCCGGGGAGGGCCCGACGGACCAGCGTCAACGCATCCGGTGGGTCCCCGTCGACGAGGTGCGCCCCAACCCGCACCAGCCCCGCGAGGTGTTCGACCCCGCCGCGCTGACCGAGCTCGCCGACTCCATCCGCCGGCATGGGGTGTTGTCGCCGCTCGTCGCTCGCCGAGAAGACGGTCGTTACGTGCTTATCGCGGGGGAGCGGCGGCTTCGTGCGGCCGCCCAGGCGGGCTTGACCGAGGTCCCCGTGCTGGTGCGCGACCTCGAGGACCCGGCCGACGCGCTCGAGATCGCCCTCGTCGAGAACCTGCAGCGCTCCGACCTCGACCCCATCGAGTGCGCGAAGGGCTACCAGCGCCTCATGGACGAGTTCGGGATGACGCAGGAGCAGGTGGCCACCCGGGTCGGTAAGGACCGGGCGACGGTCGCGAACGCGGTGCGCTTGCTGCGGCTGCCCGACTTCGTGCTCTCGGTGTTGCGGGAGGGGCGCATCTCGGCTGGCCACGCGCGCGCGTTGTTGCCGCTGGAGCACCCCGACCTGCTGCGCCAGGCGCTCGGCAAGGTGCTCGCGCACCAGCTCAGTGTGCGGGCCACCGAGCAGCTCGTCGGCCAGGCGCTCAAGGTGGACCCGGTCGTGCAGACGGTCGAGCGGGAGACGCGTGAGCGCACCTACGCCTACGCCACCCGGCTGCTGTCCGACGCGCTGCACACCTCGGTCGACATCAAGCCCCGCAAGGACGGGAGCGGGCGGATCGTCATCGACTACGCCGACGCCGAGGACCTGGAGCGCCTGATCCAGTCCCTGCGCCAGTCGGACCCCGCCTCCAAGCGGCGTGGCTCGTGACGCCGTTCGTGCTCGGCGTCGCCGGGGGCACCAGCTCGGGCAAGACCACCGTGTGCCGGCGCCTCGCCGAAGAGCTCGGCGCCGCTTGCCTGCACATCACGCACGACGCGTACTATCGGAGCTTGCCCGCTCACCTTCGGGCGAACCCGGTCGGGTACAACTTCGACCATCCGGACGCGCTCGACACCGAGCGGTTGATCGCGGACCTCGACCGCCTGCGCGCAGGTCAGCCGACGCCGCTGCCCGAGTACAACATGGCGCACCACCACCGGATGGTGGACGGGCCGCCGGTCGCGCCGCGCCCGGTGGTGCTCGTCGAGGGCATCCTGGTG
>CAIUDO010000039.1 GCA_903897935.1 uncultured Pseudomonadota bacterium | reverse complement strand
CTTCCGATCTTCGACGGGGTCACCCACCCCCTCCCAACCCCGTTCTTGGTGCTGGCGACGCAGAACCCGCTCGATCACGAGGGCACGTGGCCGCTGCCCGAGGCGCAGCTCGATCGCTTCTTGATCAAGGTCAAGCTAGGTTATCCTAGCGAGCAGGAAGAGGTCGACATCTACGCCCGCTTCCTCGACGGGCGCCTGTCCTTGTCCCACGCCGGCGCGCCGCCCCTCGCGGCCGCGATCACCGCCGACGAGCTCGCGGCGTTGCAGGCTGCGGCGCGATCCCGCCACGTCGCACCGCCCCTCCTGCAGTACCTGCGGGCGATCGTCGCCGCGACCCGCGCGTCCGAGCAGCTCGTCTACGGCGCGAGCCCGCGCGCCGCGCTGGCGCTGCTCGCCGCCGCCCGGGCGTGGGCCACCCTGTGCGGGCGCGCGTTCGTCACCCCCGACGACTTCAAGCGGATGGCCGCCCCGACCCTGCGGCACCGGCTGCGGGTCACCCCGGAGGCCGAGCTCGACGGCACCGACAGCGACGCCGTCATCCGCGGCGTGCTCGACACGGTCGGTGTCCCCCGGTGATGGTCGGGTTCGTCGCCGAGCGGACGCGCTGGTCCGTTGTGCCAAGCCGGCGCACGATCATGGTGGTTACATGTTTATCAGCGATGCTGATCGCCGGCTTCGTGTGGCCGCTGCTCGGCGCGGTCGCGCTCGGGCTCGACGCCCTCCTGCTCGCCCTCGTGCTCGTCGACGGGGCGCTCGCTGGCCGCGCCAGGATCACCGGCTGCCGGGAGGCGCCGCGCGCCATGTGGTTGGGCGCCCCGGGATCGATCGCGTTGTACCTACAGAACGACGGGCCATCGCCCGTGCGGGTGCGGCTGCGCGAGCTGCTCGCCCCGCAGCTCGTCGCGGATCCCGTCGACGACGAGGTGATCGTGCCGCCCGGTCGCTCGGAGCGCCGCGTCGACGTCGTCCCGCGCGCCCGCGGAGACGCCTCGATCGACCCGGCGGCCGCGCGGGTGTTGGGGCCGCTCGGGCTCGCGTGGGCGGGCTTCACCTTGGGCGCCGAGGCATCGGTTCGGGTGCTCCCGCGGGTGCACCTCGGCGACGCCCGCGAGCTCGCGCTGCGGCGCCCCATCGATCGTCGGGCCGGCCACGCGCGCTCGAACCGGCAAGGGCCGAGTGACGAGCTGCGGGCGCTCCGGGACTACGTGTCGGGCGATCCCTGGCGTACCATCGACTGGAAGGCGAGCGCCCGCCGGGACCGGCCGGTCACCCGCGAGACCGCGTGGGCGCACCACCAGGACGTCGTGCTCCTCCTCGACTGTGGGCGATCGATGGCCACCCGCGACGGAGACGCGTCGAAGCAGGACCACGGTCTGGAGGCCTGCCTGCGGTTGCTGCGGCTCGCGCGCGAGCGTGGCGACGGTGTGTCGTTGGTGTTGTTCTCTCGCACCCTGCGTAAGGTCGTGCAGCTCCAGCGGGGGCGCGCCGACCTGCGCTCGGTGTGGGACGCCGTCTATGCAGAGCACGCCGATCTCGACGAGCCGGACTACCGCGCGGCCGCGCGCTGGGTGGACCAGCACGCGCCTCGCGACGCGCTGGTGCTGATGATCACGTCTGTGCTGGATCCGGTCCGGGCCGACGCCATCTCCAGCGCGATGGTGCTGATGGCCCGCCGGCGCCGCGCGGTCCTGGTCGACCTGGAAGACCCTGCGCTGCTCGATCTCGCGCGCACCGCTCCCGAGGACGCGACAGCGGCGTTCGCGATGACGCAGGCCCGTACGCTCCTCGAGGGGAATCGGCGATTAGCGCGTGCGCTGGGCGCGCGGGGCGTCGACACGCTGCACGTCGCGGCGCCCGAGCTCACCGAGCGCGTCGTGCAGCGCTACCTCAGCCACCGGCGGTCCGCAGGCTGATCGCGCCTAAAGCTCGAGCGCGCGCGCGATCGCGACTTCGAGAGGAACTCCCGGTGGTAATGCGCCGAACGTCGCCGACCGGGCCGCCAAGCGGGACGCGCAGAACGCCTCCGCGATGTCGGGCGGGCCGGCCTCCAAGAGCTCCCCCGCCTGCAGCAACAGCGCGAGATCCTCGACCCACTGCCGGGCCGAGCCCTCCGCGGCGTCACGGTCGGCCATCGCGCGCTCGACCCGCGACAACACGGCGTCGTAACGGGCGTCTCGGCCCGCCGGTGCCCGCAGCGCGTCATGGAGCGCCGCCGCCGCCTCCGGCTCCCGCGACAACGCCCGCACGACGTCGAGGCACATGACGTTCCCTGATCCCTCCCAGATGCCGTTGAGCGGACTCTCCCTGAACAGGCGCGGCATGCCTGACTCCTCGACGTAGCCGCTGCCCCCGAGGCACTCCAGCGCTTCAGCAACAAACGCCGGCGTCCGTTTGCATACGTAGTACTTCGTGATCGCGGTAGCGATCCGCATGAACCCGCGTGCGTGCGCGTCACCGGCGTGCCCGTCGTCGTATGCGCGGGCGACGCGCATCGCCATGGCGACGGCGCCTTCGTACTCGAGCTGAAGATCGGCGAGCACCGCCCGCATCAGCGGCTGACGGACGAGCGGGCGCCCGAACGCGCTCCGGTGGTGCGCGTGCCACGCCGCGGCGACCAACGCGGCGCGCATCGTCGCGGTCGAGCCGAGGATGCAGTCGAGCCGGGTGTGGTTGACCATCCCGACGATGGTGGGCACCCCCCGCCCCAACGGGCCAATCGGGGTGGCGAACGCCCCCCACAGCTCGATCTCGCTCGACGGGTTCGAGCGGTTGCCGAGCTTGTCCTTGAGGCGCTGGATCTGGATGTCGTTGCGGCTGCCGTCGGGGCGCAGCCGAGGCACCAAGAAGCAGGTCAGCCCCTCTGGGGCCTGCGCCAACACCAAAAAGCCGTCGGCGTGCGGCGACGAGCAGAACCACTTGTGACCGGTGAGCAGCCACCCGCCGTCGCCCGGCGTCGCGACCGTGGTGTTCGCCCGGACATCGGAGCCACCTTGTTTCTCGGTCATGGCCATGCCGAGGATGGCGCCGTCCTTCTGTGGCACCGGCAGCGGGCGCGGGTCGTGCACGGACGCGCCGGCGCGCGGCACCCAGTCAGCGGCGATCTCGGGGTGTTGGCGGAGGACCGGCACCGACGCGTACGTCATCGTGATCGGGCAGCCGTGCCCCGCTTCGACCTGACCCCACAGCAGGTAGCGCGCCGCCCGTGCAGCGTGGGCGCCGCGGCGCGGCTCGAGCCACGCCACGCCGTTCAGGCCGAGCGCGACCGCGCGCGCCATCAGCGTGTTCCACGACGGGTGAAACTCGATCTCGTCGACGCGGTGCCCGTAGCGGTCCCACCCACGCAGCCGCGGCGGCGACTCGTTCGCTAGCGTAGCAAGCGCGTGGTTTTCGGGATCACCCGCGAACGCGCTCGCGCGCGCGGCCAGCGCGGCGGCCCACGGAGGCGCGTTGCGCGCCAACGCTGCCCGCAGCGCCGGGTCGGCCCTGAGCGGATCGGGCACGTGCGGGGGCGGCGGCTGGTTCGTCACCACGTGGCTGGTCGGTGCGGGCATCGGGGCGCCTCCTCGGCGCGGTAGCGCTCTTAACCGGCTCCGGTGTCTCAACGAAGGCCCGTCGCCCCGTCAGCGGCGGGTTATGGTCCAGGTGCTTCTGCGGGAGGTAGACGATGGGTCTGCGTACGGTTGCGGTGTTGCTGCTCGCCAGCTCGTTCGGGTGCAACAAGGAGGACGAGACGAGCGCGGCTCCTACCGAGCCCACCGGCCCGACCGAGCCGTCGACCGTCACGACCGAGTACACATGGTACCAAGACGTGCGGCCGCTCGTGTACCAGAAGTGCGCCCAGTGCCACAACGACAACGGCATCGGGACGGGCGACTTCACGACCTATGACGGCATCTTCCCGCTGGCGCTCGCGGTCGAGGACGCAGTGGGCGCGGGCCGCATGCCGCTGCCGACCGCCGACCCGGAGTGCCGCCCCTACCATGGCAGTGAGCGTATGCAGCTCACCGACTCCGAGCGTGCCATGCTCGTCGACTGGTCCGGCGGCGGGGCGCCGGAAGGCGACGAAGCGACCGCCGCCCCCGCCGACCTGTTCGACGGCCACCTGGACGACATCGACGTCGTCATGGAGATGCCGGTCGGGCGTGAGCTGCCCGCGGAGCAAGGCGCGAACGACTACTTCTGCACGATCCCAGACAATCCGTTCGGCGGACTGAACTACATCGACGGGATCGACGTCCAGCTCGGCGATCCGAGCGTCGTGCACCACATGTGCCTGTTCGTCGACCTCGCAGGCAACGCCGGCACCGGGTACGGCGTCGACGGAGATACGGCGAAGAAAGAAGGGTTCGAGTGCGGCAACCCGATCATCGAGCAGGACTGGCTGCCGGTGCACTGCTGGGCGCCCGGCATGGAGCCGGTCGAGTTCCCGCCCGGGATGGCGATGCTCGCGATCGACGGGCTGCAGTTCGTCATCCAGATGCACTACTACAACCCAGACGGTGAGCCCCACACCGACCAGTCGGCGTACGCGTTCCGCACCGCGTCCGGCGCCGAGCGCACGGTCGAGATGTTCATCTCGGGTCCGGAGAACCTCTGGATCCCAGCAGGCGAGCCAGCGTGGACGCAAGAGGCGTCCGACCGCGCCGACCGCGACTACGACATCCTGGGCGCGTTCCCGCACATGCACCTGCTCGGTACGCACTTCTCGGCCACCCTGTCCAACGACGACGGCACCGAGCAGTGCGTGGTCGAGGGGCCGTACGACTTCGGCCACCAGGCGACGTACATGTTCGAGGAGCCCCTCCGGTGGGAGGCCGGCGCCTCGTTGTCGATGGCGTGCACCTGGGACAACTCGGCCAGCAACCCGAACCAGATGAACACCCCGCCGCTGGACGTGTTCTGGGGCGAGGGCACCGACGAGGAGATGTGCTACCTTCTGTACTACGTTTCCGAGGTATAGCGCTCAGCGCGACTCGACGGTCGCGCGTCGGCCCATCAGCTCCGCGACCGTCTCCACCGGATCCGCCCCTCGATCCGCGATCGTGACCATCGCTTCGATCAGCGGGAGCTCGACCGAGACGCCCTCGGCGAGCCGCATCAGCGCGCGCGCCGCGCCCACCGGGGGCGGCGGCGCGTCCTTGACCGTGCCGGGCCGGGCGAGCGCCTGCCCCGCCCGGGCGTAGGGGCTGTTCGTGCCCGACTGCGCGGCGACGAGGTCCCCGAGGCCCGCAAGCCCCGCGATCGTCTGCTGGCGCCCGCCGAGCGCCTTCGCGAGCCGCGACACCTCCTCGAGGCCACGGGTCACCACCAGCGCGTGTAAGCCGACCCCGGCGCCCCCGAGCGAGGTCGCCATCCCGATCATGGTCGCGAGCACCGGCACCGCGGCTCCCGCGACCGACACACCGACGAGGTCGTCCGTTTCATAAACACGATACCTACGTGAATGTAGCGCGGCGACGACCTCCTTGCGCAACGCTTCGAACGGGCTCGCGACCACGCCGGCGCACAACCCGCCGTTCAGGATCTCCTCGGCCGGGGCTGGGCCAGCGAGGGCCCCGACCCGCAGCGCGTCACACTCCGCCAACACGACGTCGCACAGCCACTTGCCGGTTGCGGGCTCGATACCGCGGCCAGCGACGACCACCCGGTTCTTCGGGCCCGGGCGCGCCGATCGCACGGCGTCCCGCAGCTCCGCCGCGCTCGTCGCGACGAACACGAGGCCGCACGCCGCGGGCACGTCCGCCGGGCGATCCGTCGACTCCAAGATGTGCGGCGGCTTCTTGCCTTCGTACGCGATCAGCGGCTGGTGACCCGCCGCGATGGCGAGGCGCGCCAGCGCCTGGCCCCACCGACCGCCACCGAGCACTCCGACCCGCATCAGGCCTCCAGCGCGAGGTGCGCAAGCCGATTATGGTAGTAGAAGCATAGCTTCGCGTCTTCTACAATCGCTACGTCGCCGTGGTCGGCGAGCGCCCGGCCTTTGTGGTAGCGCCCGAACAAGTCGAACGCGCGCGCCAGCACGCCCGCAGCGTCGGTGTCGAAGCCGTACGGCCACCGGCCGGCTGCGGCCCCGGCGCGCAGCTCCGCGAGCGCGCGATTGATCCGGTTGAGCAGCTGGGCCTTCGGCACCCGACGGGCTTCGACCGGGAGGCGCACGATCCGAAACGGATCCGCCGTCCGAGCGCCGTCTTGCATACACCGCCACGCTGCCCACGCCGCGAGGTGGGTGCTCATCGCAACCGATCCCTTCGGCCACGCCGTCACCAGAGCGTCCGCGAGGCGATCCGTGTAGACACGGTCCCGTTGAGGATCCGCCTCGACCGCGCCGTCTGCGCCGAGCACGTAGTCCCTGCGACGCACCGATTGCTCGGCCCGCTCCGCGCGATCCGCGCTCACCGGGTTGCCCAGGCAGTCGAGCGGCGCCCCGAAGTGCGCGACCACCGACGCGTCGAGGTCGAGCACCCGGCGCGCGAAGCTCGCGACGCGCTGCGGCCGCGCGAACTCGTCGTCGACGATGATGAAGCGCTGCTTTCCCGCCTCCTCGAGGTGGTCGCTGATCAGCGTCTCCGCCTCGAGCACGAGCTGAAACGACAACGTGAGCGGCACGACGTACACGTCGGCGTCGGGCCGCCCAGCGACGATCATCTCTTGCCACGCCGAGATCCCAGCTCCGAGCAGGCCTTTCTTCGGACGCCCCTCCAGAAGGCCCGAGCGCGAGCGGGTGCCGCCGGGGAAGAACAAGCTGTGGTGCCGCGTGGTGAGCAGCCAGACCTGGTAGTCCTTCAGCACGTCCTTATAGAGCGCCGACTTCTTGGTCCGGTCGACCGTGAACGCGCCCAGCCGCCGCAGCCACCAGCCCATGACCGGGTTCGAGAACAGGTTCAGGCCCGCCCCGTAGACGAACGGCGGCAGCCCGGCGAGGTACAACGCGAGCCCAATCAGGGGGCTGTCCAGGTTCGAGACGTGGGTCGGGGCCAACACGACCGTGGCCTCACCGACCAGCTCCTTGAGCACGTCGACCTCGCCGGTGATCCGCAAGCGGCGCTCCACCGACAGATCCCAGTCACGCAGGTGCTTCGGACGGGCCGACAACAACGCGGTGAGCGCGCTCGGCAGCACCCGGGTGGCAGCACGGTACGCCCGGGGGCTGAACCGCCCGTGGATCTCGTCCGCCCACACGTCGACGAGCGCCAGGATGGCGTCGACCCGAGCGGCGTCGCTCTTCGCCAGCAACGACGCCGCGAGGTGGTCGATCCGCGCGACGACGTCGGGCGCGACCTGGGCGCGCTCGAACCGCTGCCGCTCGTTCCAGACGCAGTCTTCGATCCACGCGATCAGCCGCTCCGAGCTGGCGGCTTGCAGCCGAGCCCGGGCCCGCCGTACGAGCTCGGCGCGCACCTGCTCCCGCGGCGCCGGCTGGTGGATGCCGTGGGGGAGCCCGCTCATTCCATCGCCAGCTTGATCGCCGCTCCGTCCCAGGCCGGCACCACGAGCCCCTCGGCGAACAAGACCTCGCAGTGGTCGAGCAGCTCGTGCTCCCCCATCTGACAGCGGCTCGCGAGCTCGGGGACCGCGACCGAGTCGTCACCCTTGAGGGCGGCGAGCACCTTTCGCGAGCCGAGCGGGAGGTGGTCGACCGTCGTGAGCCGCTGCCCCGACCGCTCGCGGACCCACGCCCGAACCCGCGCGTGCACCGCGACCGGCAGGCCCATCGTCTCCCGCGCGACCAACGCGGCGTCGAAGCCGGCCAGGTACCGAGGCGGGATCGTAGCGACAGCGATCTTCTGGACCATCGCGGCCGACAGCGGGGTGGGCGTGAGGTTGGCCGCCCCCAGCGCCCCGAGCTCGGTGTCGGGCAGCCGCGCGTGGATGAGGAGCAGGCCGGGCACCGACCGCTCGAGCATCGCAAGAGCGAGCTCACGGGCGCCTCGTTGGCCGTGCCGTACCACGACCACCGACGGACCGGACGCCGCGGCCATCGCGGCCAAGGCGTCGGCCGGCTTGACCTGCAGGTAGTTGAGCCCTTCACGCCGCGCGGCATCGACGGCGTCTTGGATGGCCGTGGTCCGCCCGCTACCCGGAGGCCCATATACCACTACGACCCGGCACTCTCCGTCCGACGCCCCCACGACGCTCCGATACAGGGCGTCGCGCAGGGCGTTCATGCCGACCACCGGGGCGCCAGCGGGGCGGTCGGCGAGCGTCGGAAGGAGGCGCGCGAGGCGCGCGAGGTCCGCGGGACGACGGGCCGGATCCCGAGACAACAGCGCCAGCGTGAGCTGGGAGAGCAGCGCTGGGACCCACGGCGCCGCCGCCGCGGGGGGCAAGGGAGCCGTCACCAGGGGCAGATAGCCAAGCGCCGCCGGATCAGGCGCTTGAAACGGCATCTCGCTCGTCAAGCCGAGGTACAACAACACGCCGAGCGCGTACGCGTCGGACGCCGCGGACGGCCGCGCGCCCCGCAGCACCTCGGGGGCCGCGTAGCCCAGGGTGCCCCGGAACCCTTTGACCTCCTGGTCGCGCAGCAGCGCCGTGCCGAGGTCGATGACGACGGGACGCCCGTCTGCGCGCACGATCACGTTGGACGGCTTGAGATCGCCGTGCGCCACCCCGGCCGCGTGCAGATGCGCGAGCGCGTCGGCGATGCACGCGCACGACGCGCAGATGTCCGCGACCGACTGGTCCTTGATCCACCGGGCGAACGACTCTCCGTCGATGCGCTCGAGCGCCAGCCAGCTCCCGTCCGGATCCGCTCGGACGAGGCGGACGATGCCAGGGTGCTCCACGCGCTCGAGCGCGGACGCCTCACGCAACAGCGCGGGGCGCGACGCCTGGGTGCGCGCGATCTTCAGCGCGACGTGGCCTTCGGGCCCGTGCGCCGCGAACACGTGCGCCTGACCGCCCGTGGAGATGCGCTCTCCGAGGGTGTAGGGGCCGACTCGTTTGGGGTTCTCACTCATGGCGCGGCGACGATAGCAGGGAACCGCGCGCCAGCGGACACCACCGGTCGTCGAGGCGTCAACCGTCGCGTCTGCGTTGGAGAAAGCTCATGGATGCACGTGCCCCGTTGTGCCTCGTGGCCTGTGGTGACGCGCTCGACACCACCATGGGCGTGGCGCGGGCCCTCGGCGCCGCGGTCACTCCGAGCCGCGACGTCTGGTTCTCGTGCGGCGAGGCCAAGCACGTGATCGACGCCAACGTGCGCGGCACCGACGTCTACATCTTCCAGCACTGCTACGTGCCGAGCGGCACCCGGTCGATGTACGACCGACTGATGATGGTGCTGCACGCGGTCGACGCCGCGCGGATGGCGGACGCGGATCGGGTCACGGTCGTGTTGCCGTACTTCCCGGGCGCCCGGCAGGACAAGCGGAAGGGCCGCACCCGCGAAGGTGTGAGCACCGGCTTGATCGCCCGCATGCTGCAGAGCGCGGGCGCGTCGATGGTGCTCACGGTCGAGCCGCACAACGAGGCGATGGTCGGTTGCTTCGACCCGCGCGTGTGCGTGTTCGAGATCGTCCACATCACCGGCGCGTTCACGAAGTTCTTGGTCGAGAACGGGCTGGTCGGCGACGTGGTCACCTCGACCGACGCCGGGGGGCTCCAGATCGCGCGCCGGTTCGCGTCCACGTTGGCGTGCGGCCTCGTCGCGTTGGCCAAGGAGCGCGACTACTCGAAGGCGAGCACCGTCACCGCGACGACGGTCATCGGTGACGTCGACGGCCGCAACGTGCTCGTGGTCGACGACCTCATCGACACCGGCGGCAGCGTGGTGAGCGCGGTGCAGGCGCTCTGGCAGGCCGGCGCCCGCGACGTGACGGTGGCGGCGGCGCACACCCTGATGTCGGGGCAAGCGTGGCGTCGGTTCGACGACCTGCACAAACAAGCGACCGACCGCGGGGTGCGGTTCGCGGTCGCCGGCACGTCGTCGGTGCCGCACCTCAACCCGCCGGACTGGTACCACACGTTCTCGCTGGTCCCCCTGCTCTCGCGGGTCGTGCGGAGCGTCAACCGGCGCGGGAGCGTCAGCGAGGCGGTCGAAGAGCCGCCGGACGGCGTGTGACCATGGACGGCACCGAGACGCGCTGGGTCGCCGGCCCGCCGCTGCCTACCGACCCGCCCCCGTCGTTGCACATCGCCCTCTACCACCCCGAGATCCCCCAGAACACCGGCAACATCGGCCGGTTGTGCCTCGGGATCGGGGCGGTGCTTCACGTGGTGCACCCGATCTCGTTCCAGATGGACGAGAAGGCCGTGCGCCGGGCTGGGCTCGACTACTGGCGCCACGTGCGGCTGATCGAGCACCCGGACGAAGCGCACTTCTGGGCGTGGGCAGAGGGGCGCCGCACCCACCTGCTGTCGTCGCACGGGGATCGCCCCTACACCCGGGCGACGTGGCAGCGCGGCGACGTGATCGTGCTCGGCCAGGAGACGGTCGGGCTTCCGCGCGCGTTGGTCGAAGCGCGCGGCGCGCTGACCATCCCGATGGGTGGGCCGACCCGGTCGCTCAACGTCGCGAACGCGGCAGCGGTCGTCGCGTACCACGCGATGACCTCGATCGAGCCGACCTGGTTCTGAGCAGCGCTACCAGGCCCAAAACAAGCGCAGGGACGAGCCATCAGCTTCCAGCTTGATAATCGCGCGATGGTGACCCAACCGCCCTTCACCTGAACGCGAACAACCCGGTCGACTGCCGCTGAGCGATGCATTGCTTTGACCGGGCTGACCGCTGACCGCTGACCGCTTGTTCAAGGGCTAGGGCCGGTGCTTCAGGGTGATCGCCAGCGAATTCCCTCGGCTTCGAGCGTGACTTTGTGCTCCCGATACAACGTGCCGACCGCACGCTTGAACGCCTTCTTGGACAGGTGCAACGCGTCGCGGATCGCGGCGGGATCGCTGTCGTCGGTCAACCGAAGGAACCCACCGTTGGCGGCGAGCGCGCGCGTGATGACGGCGACGTCGTCGGTGTGGGCGGCGTCAGCGTCGCGCTCGGGCGTCAGCGCCACGTCGAGCCGCCCGTCCGGCCGGATCGCCCGCACGAACCCGCGGAGCTGCTCGCCGATCTTCACGTCGCGGTGGGTGCGATCGTAGAACAGCATGCCCCCCCATTGCCGCTGGACGACCACGGAGATGCCGCGCTCGGTGAACGCGTAAGCGAGCAGGTCGACCTCCTGACCGGGCGCGACTCGCCTCGTATCGGTGCGGAGGTACTGGTTCAGGTAGGTCGAGCCCATCACACGATCGTCACGGTCGAGCAGCAGCGCGACGACGGGCCGGTCGCCGACCCGCAGCGGCTTCACCTGCTTGTGGGCCGGGATCAACAGGTCTTTGTCGATGCCCCAGCTGCAGAACGCGCCCGGCGCCGAAACCGCGACCACCTCGAGGCAGACGAAGTCACCGACCGTCCCGGCCGGGGTCTTGGTGGTGGCGATCCGCGACGTCGCGTCGGTGTAGACGAACACCCGCAAGGTCGCTCCCAGCTCGAGGTCCGGCGGCGCCAGCCGGTCGGGCAAGAACACCTCGTCGCCGCGGTGGCGCAGCATCCAGCCACCCGCCACGCGGGACCCAGCCTCCAACGTGTTGTATTGGCCGACGTGGATCAATGTGCCGCCGACGCGCCGCGCGGGCGCGCGTTCCACACCCGCGTAGACAAGACGAGGCCGATCAACGCGAACGGGATCATCGCGACCGGCCACCCGATCCAGTTGGCGGGGTCGAGGCTCTCCCCGATGACCTTGCCGTTCGCGTCGAGCTGGGTCTCGGGCAGGATGATCGCGTACGTAAAGCTCATGACCGCGGTGCCCGCGTAGACGAACCCGTCGATGATGCCGACCGCGACGCCGGTGTTGTGCTTGCCGCCGAAGTCCATCGACGCGGTCCCGGACAGCATCCCATGCACCCCGATGATCAAGGTCGACAACAACAACACGGTCGGGCCGACGAACCCGGGTGTGGTGTACGTGAACGTGAGCACGAGGGTGCCGAGCAGCATGCCGCCGTACAAGATCGCCGCGACCGGCCCCCGCCGCGACTGGAACAGGTGGTCGCTGATCACGCCCGCGACGACGCCGCCGAGGATCCCACACACACAGAGCAGCATACCCCAGTTCTCGTAGACGAACGACTCCTTGAGCCCGAGCACGGCGTCGGTCTGCTTGGCGAACGTACGGAACCACTGCATGACGGCCTGGCGAAGGAACCCGCTGCAGAACTCGATGAAGGCGATGGTCAGGATGATCGGGTTCGTGAGCATCTTCTTGAAGACCGCGACCACGCCGAGCCGGGGGCCGTCTTCGGTGGCGTCGCCGGTGTCGAAGTCCTTCAGGCCCGCCTGCGACGGGCTGTCTTGCACCAGCGCGCCGTTGATGGCGGTGAACACCAACAACAGCAGCGCAGGGGTGAGGAACACCCACTCGAGCGGCCACGCCTTGAGGATCATGTAGCCGACGTCGTACGCGAAGTAGAGGCCGAGCGAGATGAGAATGCCGAAGATCGCGCCGATCACGCCGCGCTCGCGCACGTGGAACCACGGGGCGTTTACCTTGACGACCGCGACGGCCCCGAACGCTTGGAAGTACATGTTCACGGCGTACAACAACGAGAACAGCACGAGGAAGTGCTCGCCGAACGTTGCCCCGAGGGCGGTGCCGTTGACGACCTGGTGGGTGACGAGCCCCATCGCGAGGTTCGCCAGCGCGGCCCCGAGCGCGCCGAGCACGATCGCCTTCTTGCCGCCGAAGCGATCGGTCAGCGGCCCATTGAGCAAGAACGCGCACCCGTAGGTGGCCGTCCCGATGCCGAACATCACGCCGAAGTCGGCGTTCGACATCAGCGGCGCGCCCGACGGTCCCTGGATGTCGCCGAGGGTCATCTCGCTGACCTTCAGGTTGTACCTACCCATGTACAAGAACGCGTACGTGAGACCGAGCGGTAGCCAGTTGGCGACGCGGCGCATGCGGTACGCGCGGTCGTGCGCGACGCCTTCGACCTTCGGCAAACGAAGGATCACGACCGCCACCACGGCGAGCAGCAGCAAGATCGGCGCGAAATTCTGGAGCCATTGCGGCATGGGGGCCCTCCGGCGGGGCGAGACTACCCGGTGCGAGGCGGATACGGGGCGGGCCCCGAGTGGAACGGCGCGCACGGGGCATCGGAGGGGCGTTGTCGCGGTCACGTCTTGGGGAGGTGCTGGCAGCGGTCGCGGGCGCGCGCGCGCCGGTCGTCGTGTTCGACCTCGACTCCACGTTGTTCTCGACGTGGCCGCGGTCCGTCGCCATCCTGAACGAATTCGTCGCCGCCTACGGCCACGCGCACCCGGAGATCGCCCGCGCCGCGGCGTCGGTCCGCGTCGCGGACGAGCGGTGGAGCGTCATCGACGTGCTGCGCGGGCTCGGCGTCGCCGACGAGCCGTCGCTCGAGCACCTGCGGCGCTTCTGGGTGGACCGGTTCTTCACCGACGCGTACCTGGCGCACGACCCCGCGGCGCCGGGCGCCGTCGACTACGTCCGGCGCGTGCACGACGCGGGCGCCCACGTCTACTACCTGACCGGGCGTCACTACGACGGGATGGGGGAGGGCACCGTGCGCGCGCTGACCGCGGCCGGCTTCCCGCTCTGGCGCGGGCGGGTGCACCTGCACCTCAAGCCGCGGTTCGACATGCCCGACCGCGCGTTCAAGGAGGAGGCGATCGCGGATCTTCGGTCGCTCGGCGGCGACATCGTCGCGACGTTCGAGAACGAGCCCGAGAACGCCAACCTGTTCCAGGAGTCCTTCCCGGACGCCACGAACTTCTTGCTCGAGACGGTGCACTCGGGGCGTCCGGTCACCCCGCACCCCGCGCTGGTGCGGGTGCCCGACTTCCGGCTGACCGGGTGATCCGGATCGGCCTCCTCGGGGCGTCCGCGATCGCGCCGCGCGCCGTGGTCGAGGCGGCGCGCGCGGTGCCCGGTGTGGAGGTCGTCGCGGTGGCAGCGCGTGATCCGGCGCGCGCGGAGGCGTTCGCGCGCGCGAACGGCGTCCCGCGGGTGTTGCCGTCGTATCAGGCGTTGGTCGAGGACGATGGCGTCGACCTCGTCTACGTCGGGCTGCCGAACGCGCTGCACGTGCGGTGGTCGGTCGCGGCGCGGGCGGCGGGCAAGCACGTCCTGTGCGAGAAGCCGTTGCTGTGCAACGCGTCCGACGCGGGAGCGCTCTCCGAGCCGGGCCCGCTCGTCGCCGAGGCGATGCACTGGCGCCACCACCCGCTCGCGGCGCGGGCGCGCGCGCTGGTGGCCGGCGGCGCGATCGGCGCGCTGCGGTCGGTGGAGGCGGCGTTCTGCAGCCCGACGCGTCGCGACGGGGACATCCGCACCCAGTACGCGCTCGGAGGCGGCGCCCTGATGGATCTCGGCTGCTACGCCATCTCCGGCGTGTTGAGCTTCGCGGGCCCATCCGTCGCGGCGGTCACCCGCGCGCGGCTGGTCACCGGGTGGCCGGACGTCGACGTGTCGGCAGACGTCCGGTTGTCGTTGGGGGCGGTCCAGGGGCGCGTGCTGTGCGCGATGCGGGGCTCGATCCGCCGCTCGTTGGTGGCGCGCGGCGACGCGGGCACGCTCTGGGTGTTGGGGCCGTGGGCCCCGCAGCGTGGGCACGCGCTGGTGCTGCGTCGCGGCTGGCGGCTCACGGTGGAGCGGTTCCCGGGTGAGCCCACGTTCGTGCATCAGCTCAGGGCGGTGCGGGCGGCGATCCACGGTGAAGCACCGGTTGGGACCGGGGTGGCCGAGGCGCTGGCGGTCGCGCGCGTCATCGACGACGCGTACCGGGCGGGCGGGTTGCCCCTGCGGCGGTCGACGTGAGCGAGCAGGGCGCGCGCACGCCGGGCTGCCTCGCGATCGGCATCCCGCTGGTGTCGTTGGGCACCGTCGTGGTGCTCGTGGTGGTGCTGGGCGGCGAGGTGTCCGAAGGGCGCGACGTGATCGAGGGGTGGCTGGAGGGCGTCGAAGGGAGCGGCGTGTCGTCGGCGGTCGCCGGTGACGAAGCCGCGGCGCTCACCGCGCGCCTCACCCCGCCGCTGTCGTTCTCGATCGACAACTTCCAGGCGCAAGCCGGCACCGCCTGCTACTGGCTGTCGGTCGCGGCGGGGACGGGCAGCGTCGACCTCCGAGTGGTGATCGTCGACCAGCCCGACGGGCGGGTGGTAGGCGCCGTCTCTGCGGAGCGCTCGTGCACGTGCCCAGAGCCCGCGGATGAGCCGTGCGCGTTGGACGCGTGAGTCGTTGGGGGGACGGATGGCCCGTGTGCTCGTGATACTGGTGCACCCGACGCTGCATAAGTCGAGGATCAACGCTGCGTTGGCGCGGGAGGCCCGCCAGGTGGTCGGCGTGCGCCTGCACGACCTGTACGCGGCGTGGCCGGATCACGACATCGAGCCCGCGCCCGAGCAGTCGCTGCTCGCCGAGCACGACGTCATCGTGTTGCAGCACCCGTTCTACTGGTACTCCTCGCCATCGTTGCTCAAGGAGTGGTTCGACCTCGTGCTCACCTTCGGGTGGGCCTACGGGCCCGGCGGCACGGCGCTGCGCGGGAAGCTGATGGTCTCTGCGCTGTCGACGGGTGGTCCCGCCGAGGCGTACGTCGGCGGTGGCGAGCGCTACGCGCTCCGTGAGCTGCTCGCGCCGGTCGACCAGACCGCGTGGTTGTGCGGGATGCGATACAGTGTGCCGTTCGTGACGCACGCAGCGCACCGCCTCGACGCGGCCGGGATCGCGGCGGCGGCGGCGCGTTATCGGGCGACGCTGGAGGCGCTCGTCGACGGGTACGCGCCGCCGACCTTACGCGCGGCGCCCACCGACGAGCTGGGGGCGCTCGTCGCCCGCGAGGGGAGGGTCTGATGGCGGGCGGCATGTTCGAGCAGGCGCTGGTGTACCTGGCCGCGGGGCTCGTCGCGGTGCCGATCGCGCGGCGCGCGGGCCTTGGCTCGGTCATCGGGTACCTCGGCGCGGGCGTCGTGATCGGGCCGTCTGCGCTCGGGCTCGTCAATGACACCGAGTCGGTGCTGCACTTCGCCGAGTTCGGCGTCGTGATGATGCTGTTCCTGGTCGGCCTCGAGCTCGAGCCGAGCCGACTGTGGCGCTTACGGGCGCCGATCTTCGGGACCGGCGGCATGCAGGTCGTCGGGACCGCGCTCGCGGTGGGCGCGGTCGCGCTCGCCGTCGGCATGCCGTGGCAGCAGGCCGTCGCGCTGGGGTTGGTGCTGTCGTTGTCGTCGACCGCGATCGGCTTGCAGTCGCTCGGCGAGCGGGGCCTGATGCACGCCGACGCCGGCCAGAAGAGCTTCTCGGTGCTCCTGTTCCAGGACATCGCGGTCATCCCGATGTTGGCGATCTTCCCGCTGTTGGCGACCGCGCCGGTGGTTGAGGCCGGCGCCGTCGACGGGCCGCCCGGGTGGCAGCTCGCGCTGCAGGTGCTCGGCGCGATCGTCGCTACGATCGTCGCCGGGCGGTTCGTCGTCCCCCCCGTGATGCGGCTCGTCGCGCGCACCGGGCAGCGCGAGATGTTCACCGCCGCCGCGCTCGGCATCGTGATCGGGGTGACGGTGCTGATGACGCGCGTCGGCTTGTCGCCGGCGTTGGGGGCGTTCCTCGCCGGGGTCGCGCTCGCGAACAGCGAGTACCGGCACGAGCTCGAAGGGGACGTCGAGCCGTTCAAGGGGTTGTTGCTCGGCTTGTTCTTCATGGCGGTCGGCTCGTCGATCGACCTGGCGCTGGTCGGGGAGGCGCCCGCCACGATCGCGGGGCTCGTCGGTGCGGTCGTCGTGGGCAAGGTCGGCTTGTTGTGGCTGCTCGCGCGGCGCACCGGGTCGAGCCCGGCGCAGGCGTGGACGTTCGCGATCTCGCTCGGCCAGATCGGGGAGTTCGCCTTCGTCTTGTTGGCGTTCTGTGCGCAGGTGGGCGTGTTGCCGGCGTCGGTCACCGGCCCGTTCGTGGTGGTGACCGCGTTGTCGATGGCGGTCTCGCCGCTGCTCGGCGCGCTCGACGAGAAGGTGATCCAGCCCCGGCTCGCGGTGCGAGCGGTCAG
This sequence comes from uncultured Pseudomonadota bacterium, assembly GCA_903897935.1. Classification (GTDB taxonomy): domain Bacteria; phylum Myxococcota_A; class UBA796; order UBA796; genus CAIUDO01. The sequence continues at coordinate 2,609 of CAIUDO010000039.1, read as the reverse complement.
CGGCCGCGAGGTCGACGTCGCCGACGACGCCCCGCAGGTGATCATCGTCGGGTACGGCCGGTTCGGGCAGATCGCGGGGCGGTTCTTGCGCGCGGAGGGCGTCGGCGTGACGGTGCTCGACGTCGACGCCGATCAGGTCGACGTGCTGCGGAAGTTCGGGCAGAAGGTCTTCTACGGCGACGGCAGCAGGCTCGACTTGCTCAAGGCCGCCGGAGCGGAGCGGGCGCGGGTCTTGCTCGTCGCGGCCGACGACCACGCGAAGGTCGTCGAGACCGTCCACGTCGCGAAGCGGCACTTCCCGCACCTGCAGATCCTTGCGCGGGCCCGGGGCCGCACCGAGGCCTACGACTTGATCGAGGCCGACATTGCCGGGGTGTTCCGGGAGACCTACGACACGTCGCTGCGGGTCGGGGTCGCGATCCTCGAGCGGGTGGGGCGCCATCCGCACCAGGCGCTTCGGGCCGCGCGCCTGTTTCGTAAGTTCGACGAGCGGTCCCTCGCAGAGATGGCGGCGGTCCGGCACGACGAGACCCGGCTCGTGACCACGGCGCGCGAGCGCATCGCGGAGCTCGAGAACATCCTGAAGGCGGATCACGAGGGGGAGAGCGAGCTCCGAGACTCCGGCTGGGACGCTGAGGAGCTGCGCAAAGCGGCCCAGCGATGACCGAGGTACGCCTTCCGGAGTGAGGTAGGCATGCTCGTTGTCGGGTTGCTCGCGTGCGTTGGGCCGAGCTGGGTCGTCTCCGACGGGCTGGTCGCCGGGCAGAAGGACGGCCTGGCGCCCGCGTGGGCCGTCGGGGCCGAGATCGAGCTCACCGTCGACGGCTGGGGCGCGTCGGAGGACTGGCTGTTGCTGTCGTCCGACGAGGCCGTCGCCGCGCCGCTCCCCGCCGGCGCGGACCGCGACACCGGCTCGAGCGACGGCGCCGTGTTCGTGGTCGCCGCGGTCGGGGTCGGCGAGGCCACGCTGTCGCTCGTCAACAAGGGGAAGGAGGTCTGGACCAGCGGCGTCGTCGTGGGGGCGCCCGACGCCGTCCGCTTGATCGCTGGCCCCGCGGCGCGGGTGCCCGGCTACCCGGACGTGCCGGACCCGATCCTCGTCGTCGGCGACACCGAGGCCGTGCTCGGCGTGCGGCTGTTCGACGGCGACACCGAGCTGTTCGGGCCGGGCACCGTCGAGGCGGTCGGGAGCGGCAACCTCTCGGTGTCGACGTCCGCGGACTCCGGCGGCGACCTGCAGCTCGGTGACTCGTTGGACTGGCTGCAGGTGCGCGCGGAGCAAAGCGGCGACGGCACGATCCAGGTCCTCACCGGCGACGTCGACACGACGTTCGCGGTCGTAGTGGTCCAGGAGGGCGCGGTCGCGGCGCTCGACGTGGTGGTGGAGCCGAGCGACGGCGCCGAGAAGTTCGACCGGTTGTCGGCGGGAGCGGCCGTGAAAGACACGAACGGCGCGCTGGTGCTCGGGCTGGTCCCGGAGTGGACGTCGGCGGGCGACCCCAGCGCCGATCCGGGCGACGTCGCGTCGTACGTGTACCAGCCCGACGACCAGATCGACGTGACGGTGACCGTCGCCGGGTTGTCGGCGGACGTGACCCTCCCGACGAACGCGCTGGTCGTCAAGGAGAGCACGGGGCTCGGCTGTGATCACGGTGGGGTCGGGGTCGGCGGCGGGGTCGTGTGCGCGGCGGTCGCGCTGGTGTTGTTGACGCGCGGGCGCCGGGCGCTGGTGGCGGCCGTGGTGGTGTCGTCGGGGTGCGCGACGGTGTACGCGCCGGGCCGCGTGGCGGCGCCGATGCTGGATCGGGCGGGCGAATTGGAGATCGCGGGGGCGCTCGGCACGGGCGTCACCGAGGTGTCCACCGATCTCGCGCTGCCGCACGGGCTGATGGTGCACGCGGGCGGGCAGTGGCGGGTCACCGAGCGTCGGACGCACGGCCTCGGCGATCTGGGCGTCGGGGCGTGGTACGGGCCTGAGGTGCGCGGCGTCCGGCTCGGCGGGCAGGTCGGGTACGGCCTCGGCCACCTCGACGACGTCGTCGGGACCGCGTGGGAGGTCGACGGGACGTGGCGCTACTCCGCTCTGCTGACGCGGCTGCAGGGGTCGGGTTGGTTCGGGTACGAGACGCCGGGCGCGTCGGGGGCGCTCGCGCTGCGGGTGGTGGGGCAAGACGTCCGGCACGACGCCGGCAGCACGATCCCCGACGCCACCGCCCGGATGATCTTCTTCGAACCCGGGGTCGCGACGCGGTTCGGGGTGCGCGACGTCAAGTTCGAGACCGGGTTCAGCTTCGCGATGCCCCTGTTCTACGCGGATCCGCTGCCGAGCGGTCTGGTGCCGTTGTCGGCGTGGGTCGCGGTCGTCGTGCACCCGGTCGTGTTCGGTGGCCCGCGCGCGACGCCGTAGGCGCTCACGGGAGCGCCGGTTGGTGGCGGCGGAGCGGCTCAGATTCGAGCGGGGCGATCACCAGGGGTGTACCTGGCACATCGGCGCCCGCCCGATCCAGGGGTCAGGTCGATCACTTTCGATCTGCGGCGTTCGGCGACGGGAGAACGCCGGGTATCGGGTCATGGAGGCCGGAATTCGAAAGTGATCGACCTGACCCCGG
>CAIUDO010000038.1 GCA_903897935.1 uncultured Pseudomonadota bacterium | reverse complement strand
GCGAAGACGATCGGCGCCGTGGAGAGGCGCTGGGTGGCCCCGACGACGTGCACCATCCAGCCGCTGATCAGCCGGAGACGCCGCTCAGCGTCAAGCGGGGGGACGCGCGCCAACCGACCGGACCCGCTCCGTATGCGCCCGGAGATCCACACGTCGACGTCGATCCCTTGCCCCTCGTACCAGACGGTGCGGGCGATCGCGTCGTCGTGGCGGCGCAGCCACAGCTCCAGCGCCCGCGCCACCTCGTCGACGTCGGCGCCAGGCGGGATCGGCTGCCGCACGTGGACCACATGAGCGCGAGCACCCAACACCCGCCCGATCGCCCGTTCCAACGCCGCGACCTCGGCAGACGCGGGCGCAACCGGCGCGAACACCTCGGTAGCGAGCATGAAAGGCCCGTTCCCGACGTCGACCGAGTACAATCCAGGGATTTCGCCGACCGGCTCCAGCCGCGTGAGGTCAGCGGCGCTCGCGACCGCCGCGCCGATCCAGTGCGTGGCGTGGCCTGCTTCCGCAGGCAGCGGCGGCCCCCCTGCGGTCCCCAACGCCATCACGCGCGCCTCCGCCGATCCTGACGTACGCGATCCTTGATACCCTGCCGCGGGAGCCCGCACATGCCCAACCTCCAGCTCGTCCCGAAGCGCGATCTGTCGTCGTTCCGCCGTATCGCCATCGGCACGTGGCGCACGACCCACGATCCGAGCGTCTACGGGAGTCTGTCGCTGCGCATGGACGAAGCGTTGAGGTACCTCGAAGCGTTTCGGGCGAAGACGGGCCGTCGGCTCACCCTCACGCACATGATGGCGCGCGCCGTCGCGGGCGTGCTCGCCGAGATGCCGGACGCGAACGCCGTCCTACGCTTCAATCGGATCTACCTGCGCAAAGAGGTCGCCGTCTTCTTCCAGGTCGCGATGAAGGACGACCAGACGGGCGAGATCGACCTGTCCGGCACCACGGTCCGGGAAGCCGACAAGAAGTCGCTCCTGCAGCTCCTCGACGACTTCGAGCGCACCGTCGATAAAGTCAGGAAGAAGCAAGACAAGGAGCTCGAAGGCACCCGGAGTACGTTCAAGGCGATCCCGTTCTTCTTGCTCAACACCGTGCTGGACGCGCTCGCGTTCCTGGCGTACGACCTCAACCTCGACCTGCGCTGGGCGGGCGTGCCGAAGGACCCGTTCGGCTCGGTGATGGTCACCAACGTCGGGTCGCTCGGGCTCGAGGCCGCGTACGTGCCGCTCGTCCCGTACAGCCACGTGCCGCTGCTGATCGCGATGGGCGCCGTGCAGCAGGAGGCGGTCGTCGTCGACGGCGCCGTGTCGGTCGCAACGGTGATGCGCGTCTACGCCACGTTCGACCACCGCATCCTCGACGGCAGCCACGCCGCGATCATGTCGCGGACCCTCAAGGCCTGGTTCGAGCGCCCGTTCAAGCACTTCGACCGCATCGAGGACTTGCCGGAGGCGCCGCGGTGACCCCCGAAGGCGCATGGAGCACCGGCCCCGCCGGCACGACCCTCACGGCGACCGCGCCGCTGTTCGTCGGCTCGGACTACGACTCCGGCTATTGGCCCGCCGGATCCCCCCTTCAGATCCGCGTCTTCGCGGACGGCAACGCTGATCTTTCGCTCGCGATGGCGACCGACGGGGTGGTGTCGTGGCCGGACGGCCTCACCTGGACGTTCGTGCCCGTGCCCGGCGGGGGGCTCGCCGCGCTCAACGGCACCGTCGCGCTGACCGCCGAGGTCCACTACGATCTGTTCGGATTCAACGACACCGTCTCGTTGTGGGAGCGCGTGTTGGTGCTGTCGGACAGCGTGTCGTTCGACAGTCTGCTGCTCGCTGGGCCCGGTGACGGCACGCTCCCGCTCGAGTTCGTCGCCGAGAAGGTCGGCGCGCTCGACACCACGCTCACCCTCGTCGGCGGGCTCGCGCTCGAGGTCGGCGGGCGGGTCGAGCCGCGGTTCGACGGCGTCGTCACCGGCTTGTGGGCCACGGTCGGCGACGAGATCGTCACGCGACAAGACGCCCCGACGGGCCTCCCGCTCCCCACGCAGTCCGGCGAAGTGTCCGTCCCGCTCGGCTGGTCGGGCAAGGTCGACGCGACGTTGTCGATGGTCGTCGAGCCGTGGCTGGACCTCTGCCTCGACGACGACTGCTACGAGGTCGCGAGCTTGCCCCTCGCGTGGACGTTCGGCGCCGAGGGCGCGCCGCTCGACGCCGCCCCGTCGACGATCACGTTGCCGCTGCCCGCGCTGGCCGCGCCGGTCACCCTCGATCTCGGGTCGACCACGCCGGGCGTCGCCGCCGAAGCGGCCCTCACCATCGAGGCGATCGGTCCGCTGGCCATCGAAGGCGACCTCGTCATCGACGGCGACGGCTTTACCTTGGAACAACCAATGTTCTACGCGGCGCCCGGCAGCCCGGGCCACGCGGTCGTGCGCTTCCTCGGCGACGCGGAGGGCACGTGGTCGGGCACGCTGGTGCTCCGCTCGAACGACCCGGTCGCCCCGGTGACGGTGGTGCCGGTCGCCGTGCACGTGGCCCCGCCCGTGGCGGCGGAGGAGCCCACGCTCGGGACGCAGGGGCTCGGCGCCGCGCAGTGTGGCTGCAACGTCACGGACTCGGCGCCCGCGTTCGCCGGCGCGTTGGTGGTGAGCGTGCTGTTCGCCGTCGTCATGGGGCTGCGGCGCCGCCGGTGACGGGCCGCGCGCGGCGATCAGGCCTCGCCGGACCAGCTCGGCGGCGACGACGGGCGCTGCTGCGAAGCGCGGGGCGGGCTGACCTTACGGTCGACCGGCGACAGCCGCGGCGCTGCGGGGCGGGCCCACGAGGAGGTCGGGGGCTGCGGGCGCGGCGCGCCATCTCCAGGATTACACTCTGCGACTACGGACATGGCGCTCACGATCCCCCGACGAACTGTGACAGCCCGAGGCCGATGTACAGCAGCAGGTCGAGCACGAGCACGACGCCGCCGGTCATCGACGCGGGACTTACGAGCTTCAAAGACTTGAGCGGCGACTTGTCGTTGTAGACCCGGCCGCGCTCGACGCTCGCGAGGATCAACGGCAACCACGCGACCCAGCAGCCGCACAACAACGACAACAACGACGTGCCGTAGGCGGCCCAAGCGAGCGAGCTCGCTTTCTCTGGGGCCGGGTCGCGCGTGTACTTGAACAGCGCCCACATGTCGTACATGAGCACGACAGCCCGGAGGCACAGGAACGACGAGCCTCCAACGCCGTACATCAGGTATGTGGAAGTGACCGCGTCCATCAGATCCCCACTCGCGCGCGCCCCTTATGCGGCATCCGACCGTCGCGCCAGTCCGGACGCTCCGATCGTGTGTCGATCGCGTCACGCAAACAGACCGACCGGTCAGAAAGTATAGAGGCAAAACGCCGCTAATTTGCGTGAGCGCGCGGGTCGCGCTACTGCGGACGCCCACCAGCGGTCGTCCCCGACCGCTACCCCCCTGGAGGCGAGATGCGCTACCACACCATGGCAGAGGCGATCCTCGACGTCGGCAACGAGTGGCCGACGAACGGGTTCACCTTCCAGGATCTCCAGGGCAAGGAGTCGTTCTACGCGTTCCCAGCCCTGGTGGAAGAAGCGAAGCGCCGCGCGAAGGCGCTCCAGGACCTCGGGCTCAAGAAGGGCGACACCTTCGGCCTGATCGTCGTCGAGCCCGAAGACTTCGTGCTCACCTTCCTCGGCGCGATGTTGTGCGGCGTGCTGCCGGTGCCGCTCTACCCGCCGCTCTCGTTCGGCGCGCTCGACGCGTACGCCCGGCGGACCGCCAAGGTCCTCACCTCCGCGAACGCGCGCGTGCTCATCGCCTCCGAGAAGCTGCAGAACGTGCTCTGGGGCCTCGTCGACGAGGTCCCGTCGCTGCAGAAGCTGGTCAAGGCCGACGATCTGCGCCGCGCCGACACGAACCCGGTCCTCCCGACGATCACGCCGTCCGACGTCGCGTTCTTGCAGTACACGTCCGGCAGCACCGCCGATCCGAAGGGCGTCATCGTGACGCACGGCAACCTCGCCGCGAACGGCTGGGCGATCATGAACCCCGGCATCGACTGCCACGGCGGGCGGGACGTCGCGGTGAGCTGGTTGCCGCTGTACCACGACATGGGCCTCATCGGCTTCGTGCTCTCGCCGATCCTCCGCGGCGTTCCGGTGGTGTTCATCCCGACCTTGCGGTTCCTTCGGCACCCGAAGGTCTGGCTGGAGACCATCCACCAGCACCGCGGCACCGTCACGTTCGCGCCGAACTTCGCGTACGCGCTCGCCGCGAAGAAGGCGACCGACGAGGAGAAGCAGCGCTGGGACCTCACGTCCCTCCGCGCGTGCGGCTGCGGGGCCGAGCCGATCCACTACGATACGATGCAGTCGTTCGTCGATACGTTCGCACCGTGCGGCTTGCGCGCCACCTCGATGTTGCCCAGCTACGGCATGGCCGAGGCGACCCTCGCGATCTCCTTCATCGGCCTCGACGAGGTCGTGACGGCGAACGTGGTCGACGCGGCGGCGTTCCAGGAGCGTGGCGCTGCGGTCGAAGCTACCGATCCGGACGCCGCGGTGCTGCAGCACGTGAGCTGCGGGCGCCCGTTCCCCGGCCACGAGGTCGCCGCGTTCTCAGACGACGGCGTCCGCTTGCCGGAGGGGCGCGAGGGTGAGCTGCGCTTGCGCGGCCCGTCCGTCGCGGCCGGCTACTTCGGCAACCCCGAGGCCACCGCCGCGACGTTCTTGCCCGACGGCTGGCTGCGCACCGGCGACCTCGGGTACCTGCTGAACGGCAACGTCTACGTGACGGGTCGCCTGAAGGACCTCATCATCCTCAACGGTCGCAACCTGCACCCGCAGGCCGTCGAGTGGTCCGCCGCCGAGGTCGAAGGCGTGCGGAAGGGCAACGTGGTCGCGTTCTCCGTCCCCGGCGCGAGCTCGGAGCAGCTCGTCGTGGTCCTGGAGACCCGCGAGGCCGACCACGCGCGCATCGCCACCGAGGTGCGCTCGATCGTGTCGCGCGAGCACGGCGCCACCGTCTCCGACGTGGTGTGCATCGCGCCCGGCCAGCTCCCGAAGACGTCGTCCGGCAAGCTCCAACGGCGCCAGACGCGCCAGAACTACCTGGAAGGGCGCCTCGGCAGCGACGGCAGCCGCGACATGCGGTCGACCGGCGACAAGCTCACGCT
>CAIUDO010000037.1 GCA_903897935.1 uncultured Pseudomonadota bacterium | reverse complement strand
GCCGCCGCGGGCTCGGCGCCGATCGAGCCCGGCGGGGCGGCGCCGCCGGTGTCGCGTGGCTCGCCTGCGGGCGCGCGTGGCGCGGGCGCGACCGGGGGCGGGATGACCTCGGCGAGCTGGGCGGCTTCGGTCTCGCGGGGCTGGCTCGCTTCGGACGCCACGATGACGGCGGCGACGCCGAGCGCGATCACCGCGAGGACGGCGCACGCGGCGACCCAAACGGCGATGTAGACGCCCATTCGGCCAGCCCGCTCCTCTTCTTCTTCGACGACCTCCTGCACCGGCTCGGGCGCCGCAGGCGGCGGCGCGCTGGCGCGATCCCGGAGCTGCGGCGTGCTGTCGGGCCGGATCGCCTCGACCGCCGGGTCACGCAGGCGCGGCGCCGACGGTGGCGCGGTCTGGGGCTTGGGTGGGGTCACCGCCCGCCCGCCCGGCGCGGGTCCGATCGCGACCGGCATCGGGCCGGCCGATGGGGCAGGTGGCGGCGTATCGGGGAGCTTCTCCTCCATCGTCGGGTCGTCGTCGTCGCCGAGCGGGGTCGTGCGGGTAGGGGGCGCCGAGTCGGCGTCGGCCGTGCGGGTCGCCGGGATCGGCAGCGGGGCGACCGCTTGGTGCATCTGCGTCGGCGCGTCGTCGTTCGGGTCGGCGAACCAGCTCGTGGACTCGCCCGGCGCGGTCGGGTCGTGCGCGACGTGGACGGCGGGCGGCGGCGGGGTGTCCACCCGGCGTGGCGGCGCCCCGACCTCCGACCGCCGGGCCGCGAGCCGCTGACACAGGAGCTCGACGCGGGCCGCCGCCCAGGTCGGCAGGTCCTCGCCGTCCATCGTCGCGGCGACCTTCCGCAGGCCCGACGGCACCGCTGCGAGGCGCGGGCGCGCGGTGGGCTCCCACGCCAGCATCGTGCGGATCCAGTCGGACAGCGCCTCGGGCAGCACCGGACCGGGACGGGCCATCGCGCGGACGAGGATGCGGCGCACCTGAGCGACGTGGGCGGGGCGCTGGAGCGCGGGGCCAGGCGGCATGCCCGCGACGAGGTGCGCCAGCAGCACGCCCAGCCGGTAGACGAGCGCGGGCTCGCTCGCGCCGCCTTCGGACGCCCGCAGCGCGACCGATCGCGGGAACGGTCCGGCGAAGCCGGCGACCCAGATCTTGCCGGTGCGCTCGACCAGGAGGTCCATCGGCTCGGGGCCCTTGTGCCAGGTCCCTTCGTCGCCGAGCCGCTCGAGGATGGTCGCGACCTCGGCCACCACCTGCGCGGCGGCGCGGATCGGCAGCGCGAACGAGGACGCCTCCGGTCCGACGACGTGGCCGAGCCCGAGCCCGGGCACCTCGGGGTGGACCCACGCGACCCGCCCGTCGGCGGTGGTGACGTCCAGCAGGGGCAAGACGCCGGCACCGCTCAGCTTGAGCGCGCGCTCCGCCAGGTGACGCGCGCGGTCGACGGCGCGCCCGGCGGCGTCGGGCCCGACGAGCAAGAAGACCCGGTCGTCCTGGCCGGGGCGATGCCAGGTCCCCCGCCAGACGCCGCCATGCCACGGGCCGTAGGGCCCGATGATCACGGGCTCGGTTGGCGGCTCGCCGGTCTGGCGCGGCGCGTCTGGCAGATCGTCGTCGGACATGGCTGGCCCGTGGCTCCCCACCCCGAACCTCACATCGAGGACGGTGCTTCGATGGCCCCACGCGAACGTCGGTCCCCCTCGGGCCTTACGTTCAGCGGTGTTCGTCGCTTCGTATCACGTGTCGTGGACGCGACGGCAAGCGCCCAGGTTACAGGGACCGGCCCGGGTCAGGTTAATCCAAGCGCGCCCTCAGCTGGCGGAGCGTCATGGCGGAAGACGAAGAAACGACCCAGTTGACGGGCCTGGCGGCGCTGCCGAGCCCGCCCAAGGCCGCCGCGCGAACCAAGGACATCCTGGCGTTCTATCTGGCAGAGGTGCGCCGTCACCCGCTGCTGGACCCGGAGACGGAGCGTGAGTACGCGATCGCCTACCTCGAGCGTGGTGATCCCGAGGCCGCGCGGAAGCTCGTCACGTCGAACCTGCGCCTCGTCATCAAGATCGCGTTCCAGTACCACCGGCAGTGGGCGAACGTGCTCGACCTGATCCAGGAGGGCAACGTCGGTCTGGTCGAGGCGTTGTCTCGGTATGATCCCTACCGGGAGATCCGGTTCTCGTCGTACGCGCAGTACTGGATTCGGGCGATGATTCGCCGCTTCCTGCTCGACAACTACCGCATGGTCCGCCTCGGATCGAGCCGAGCGGGGCGCAAGCTCTTCTACCAGCTTCAAAAGGAGCGGGATCGGCTGATCGAGCAGGGGCTGGATCCGACGCCGAAGCTGCTGGCCGAGCGGCTCGGGGTCAAAGAGAGCGAGGTGCACGCGGTCGACCAGCACCTGCGCGCCCCCGCGTTGTCGTTCGATGCGCCTGTGTCGACCGACGACACCGGCCGCCTGCTGAGCGAGGTCGTCTCCGCGGACGACGAGTGGTCGCCCGAAGAAGACGCGGCGCGCCACGAGATGGGCAACCGCGTGCGCGACCGGCTGGCGCAGTTCGAGAAGACCTTGACGGACGACCGCGAGCGCAGGATCTGGAACGTGCGCCTGATGGCCGCCGAGCAAGCGAGCCTCTCGGAGCTCGGGAAAGAGTTCGACGTGAGCAAAGAGCGCATTCGTCAGGTAGAAGCACGGATCAAGAAGCGTCTCAAGGCGTTCCTCGAGCAAGAGCTCGGCCCTGACATCGACTACGACCTCGCCGGGCCCGGCGACGAGGAGACTGTTTGAACAACCCGTTGGATCGCCTGACCCGTCGCGCGGTGGACGACGCCCCGCCCCCTGCTGGTACGCGGCCCCGCGCGCTCGGGCTGCCCGCCGGGCTCGCCCCGACCCTCGGTGATCGTGGCGGTCGCGGCGCGTTCCGGTGCGAAGACGTGGCGGCCGCGGCGCTCGCTGGCGCGCCTGATGCGCTGACCCGCCTCGAGCGGGCGTTGTCGGCGTACGCGTCCGACCTGCCCGCCCACGAGGTGGTCGACTCGTCGCGGCGCGCGCTCGACTTGTCGCTCGCGCTGGCCGCGCTCGGCCCGGCCGCCCCTGCTTCGGTGGTCGACGCGACGGCCGCCGCGGTGGCCCGTCACCTGGCCCGGGGCGAGGCCCACCTGCCCGCCGACGCCGCCGCTCGGTGCGAGGCCCTCACCAACCTGTGCGCGGCGGCGATGATGTGGCCGACCGCACCGAACGCGGCGGGGGTCCGGGATCGTGCGCTGGCCGGCCTGTCCGAGGTCGGTGACGCCCGCGTCCGCTCCGACGGCACCCCGATCGACGGCTCGCCCGCCGAGGTGCTGGTGTGGCTCGAAGCGGCGCTGGTGTTGGCGCGCCTCGCCCACGACGACGGCCTGCCGGTCCCCGACGCGCTCGCCGGCGCCGTCGGCGCGGCGGCGTGGTTCTTGTACGTGCGCTCGTCCGGCTCGGGGTACCTCCCGCCGTCCGACGTCGCGCCGGTGTTCGGCACCCCGGCCGCCGTGTTGTCCGCGGCGCGCGACGCCACCCTCGCGCTCGGGTGGTCCGCGGGTCCGGCCGCCGAGGAGCACGGCGCGGGCGGACTCGCCCGCTGGTGGGGCGGCGGAGACGCGGGCCCGGCCCGGGCGCTCACCTCGTCGGCCGACTGGCAGCTGTGGGCGTTCCGGCAAGCGCCGGTGCTCGTCGCGCGCGCGCGGCCCCGCACCGAGTACGCACGCGGCGTCGTCGACGTGAGCGGGCCGGGGCTCCCGACGCCGGAGGTCGAGGTGCACGGCGCGATCGTGATGGAGGCCGGCAGCTCGTCGCTCGAGGTCGACGGCGGCAGCCGCTCCGCGCCGTCGTTGGTGCGGGCTCGCGTCGATCCCCGGCAAGCGCGCGCGGTTGTCAACCTGGGCGCGTTCACCCGGGACATCACGTTCCGTCAGACCCGCGTGCTGGTCCTCGACACGCCGACCAAGGCCGGGCCGCTGCGCGCGTCGTGGTCGCTCGCGCCCGGCGTGGCGGTCTCGTTGACCGATCGCACGCTCGAGGGGCGCGTCCCCGGCCGGAAGTCTCCGGTCAAGCTCACGTTGGACGAGCGGTTCACCTGGTCGCTCGTCAATGGCCGCGTCGAAGCGAGCGGCGTGTGGGACGGCGACGACCCGGTGAAGACCAGCCTCGAGTGGTAGGCGTCAGCCGTACGCCATCGACGCGAGCCGCACGAAGATAGGCGCGCGCAGGGCGACGAAGCCCGGCGGGCCATCTGCGTGCCGGATCAGGCCGGAGCGCATCAGGATGGCGTCCCACTTGGGCTCTATCCGCTGCGCGCCGGCGCTGGCGATGAGCTCCAGGCGGTCGGCGAGCCCGTCGACCGCGGAGACGATCGCGACCGCGCCCCGGATCTCGTCGTTCAGGCTGCCGATCGCGCGCAGCACGGTGTCTTCGGTGGGGTCGAGCGGCGCTCGCTCGGACGAGCGCCCGAGCTCGCGGAGCAGCGCCGGCACCCCGCCCACGAGGCCGATCGCCTGACGGATCGCTTCGTCCGACATCGACGCGCCCTCGTCGATCAGCGCGTTCGCGGCTTCATCTGGCCCGTAGTCGGGCAGCACGTGCCGGACGGCGCCGGCGACAGCGAACGACGGGGCGTCGACCGAGCCGCAGAACAGCATGTTGACCTTACGGTCGGGGCCGTGGTCCGCGGCGTGGGCCTCGAACGCCCGGAACAGGTCGTCCCGCGCCTCGACCAGCAGGTGCTCGACGTTGTGCAGCAGCAGCACGCGCGGCGGACCGTTCATCGCCCGCTTGAGCACGTCGCCGACCGCGGTGCGAAACCCACGGCCGGTGACGGCTTGGGCGGCCGGACCGTCGAGGCTGACCCCGCAGAACTCGGCGATGCCGTGCAGGACCCAGGTCCACGCCTCGTGCACGCTGCGGCCCTGGAGGGGCTGAAACGAGAACGTGCGGCACGGGAGCCCGGTGGTGAGCGTGAGGTCGAGCGCGAGGTCGTCGAGGAACTGGCGGGGATCACTCCATCGCGGCGCGACCAGCACCACCGGCTCCATGCGGGCGAGGGCGTTGCGGATCCGACGTGCGGCCCGGGCGCGCACCGAGCGCTCCCGCGACGAGACGACAGGGTCGACCGGACGCTTGCGGCGGGCGTCGTTGTATCGGCGGCGGCGCTCGATTGGGTTCACCAGGACCTCGGCGCGACCTTACACGACGGCTTCGTAGACGTCGACCGACACGCGCGGTCGGCGGCCGACCGGACGGCAACGCGCGAACGGCGCAGCGTTTCCGATTAAGCGCTCCGCACCGGAGCCGCCTCCGGCCGGAGTCGCCGTGAACCAACCATCCGGTGATGGGCTTCCCAGCGCGAACAATCCAACGTTGCTCCTACGTTTCATGGAGCTCGTGTGCGCCGGAGTGCGCGGGCAGCGCTCGCTCGAGGAGGTCCTCGCGGTCGACGCGCGGACGGTCCGCTACTATCGGCAAGCGGCCGCCTGGCTCGCGCTGATCGACGACGAAGACCGGCTCACGCCGACGCTTCTCGGGCTCGAGGTCGTCTACCGGCCCAAGCACCGCAAGTCGGTGTGGTCGCGCGCGGTGTGGGCGACCCCGTTCGTCGCCAAGATCATGGACGGTCGCGCTGCCCCGCCGACGCTCGAAGAGGTCACTCAGGAGGTGCTGCGGATCGCGCCGGAGCTGTCCGCGGCGACCGCCCGTCGAAAAGGCAGCGCGATCCGTGCTTGGATCAACGTCGCGGGCCCGCGGCAGGTGGTCGCGGACCAGCAGCTCGAGCTGCCGCTGTCGCACCCGACGCGGCGCACGCGCGCGTTGTCGGTCGTCCCGTTGGATCGGGAGGCCGATCCGGACGTCTACCGCTTCTTGCTCCGCGGGTTGCTCGACTACGGCGAGCTCGGCCTCGGGCACCTCCGCGCGCTGCTCGACGACGCGGGGGTGCCGGACCAGCCGATCGGCGCCTACGTCGACCTCGCGATCACCCGTGGAGACGCGTGGCGCGTGGGCGATCGCCTGGTCGCGTCGGCGGGTGCGGTGGCGCGGCGCGGCCTGCTCGGCGCGACGTCGTCGATCATCTTGTCGCACGCGCCGTTCCGGGAGCTCATCGAGGTGTCTGCGGCGGGGCTGGCCGGGGATCCGGCCGCCGCCGCCCGGGCGCGTGGTATGGCTCCGCGGCTGCGATCGTGGTCGATCCGATTGTTCGGGCGCGCGCTCGACGCGTCCGAGGTGCCGGCGGCGCTCGCCGGCCTGATCGTCGACCGCCGGCTCGCCGGCTTCCCGGTGGCGCAGCCGGAGGGCAGCGCGCCGGTGTCCGCCGACGAGGGGTTCGCGTTCTGTTGGCGTACTCCCGGGCAGTTCATCGCGGTGCCCCCGTCGCTCGAGCAGGTCGAGCGCGGCTTGCCGGCGATCACGCGCGCGCTCGAGCAGGCCCGCACAGGCGCCGCCGACGCTGGGATGCCCGGCGTGGCCCTCCGCCCGCTCGTCGTGCACAGCGGGATCTTGCACCCGGGCGAGCGGCTGCCACGCACCGTCCCCGACGGGCGGTCGCTGCGGCTCCGCCTGCTGCTGCACGCCCCGTACCCCGCGATGGTGGCGGCTGTCCTGCTCGCGCACCGGTCCCGCCCGGATGGCGGCGCGATCGTGATGACCGCCGGGTGGCAGTTGGCGGTGGGTGGCAAGCCGATCGGCGACTTGCTCGACGCGCTCGACGCGTTCGCGGTGAGCGTCGGCCACGTCCCGGTACGGAACGATGGGGGGCGCGAGGCCGCCGATCGTGTGGTGCGCCTGCTCGAGACCCTCGGCGTCGCGACGGTGTTGGGGGGCGACACGCTCGTGATGTCGGAGCGCTTCTTCGCTCAAACCAGGGTTGAAGCGGAAGAGATGGAGGTCGCCGCGCTGCTCGGCCCGCTCGGGGACGCGATCGCGGGCGGCCTCGCGGGCCCTGGCTGACGGCCATGGTGCCCGGCGGGCGCGTGTCGGCAGGTAGGGTCGCCCACGTGTCGTTCGGAAAGACCAGCGACCCGCGCGTGCCGGTGCTAGAACCTCTCGACTGTAGAGGGAGAGCGCCATGCCGGTTGTCGAGCGTCTGCGTCGCGCGATCAAGCGTGTGCTGGGTGGATCCGCTGTTTCCGCGGGCCCCGCGGCGAAATCCACGGTCGTAGGCGTCACCCGCATCGACGCTGCGCCGGCCGCTGCGGCCGGTCGGTTCGACATGTCCGCGGGCCGCGCCACCTCGGCGCCAGCGTTCGTCACCGGCGCGTCCGTCGAGCTGCCATCGGTCGGAGCGGCGCCGGTCGAAGCGGCGCCCCCGGTGGCGAAGGAGCCGGCGCCCCGCCCGGCGCCCGCGCCCACGCCCGCGCCTGCGCCCGTGATGGAGCCGGTGGCTGAGGCCCGCCCGGCGCCCTTGACCCCCGCGCCGAACCCGGCCCCCAACGCGGAGGCGGAGAGCTCGGAGTCGAGCTTTGCCGCCGCGGTCCGCGCGGCCAAGGAGCGTGGCGTCGACTCGGGCACCACGTTCCGGCGCGCCGCTCCCGGCTCGTCATCGGGTGACGGCGCGGCGACGAACGACGTGATCATCGGCGAGGTCTACGACAGCGAGCTCCGCGTCGCCGACGACGGCGCGTTGTACTGGGGCCCGGTCGACAACGCGTCGTCGCGCGCCAAGGCCGCCGGGGCGCAGCTCGACATCGACCGCGACGAGTGCATCGGCTGCGGCACCTGCGTCGAGCACATCGACACCGTCTTCTTCCTCAACGACGACGAAGGTAAGGCGTACGTGATCGCGCAAGAGGGTGCGATGGACCGCATCGACGACGCGATCGACGCGTGTCCGGTCACGTGCATCTCCTGGCTCGACGCCGCCGCGGCAGAGTGACGCGGCGCGGGTAGGCCCGCGGGTGCGTGAGGAGGGTCGTGGATCGGGTCGACGAGACGTTGCTCGGGGCGAGCGCCGCGATGCAGCGGCTCCGCCAGCGGGTGCGCCAGGCCGCGCGCGCTGCGTTGCCGGTCCTGGTGCTCGGCGAGACCGGGTCGGGCAAAGAGGTGGTTGCTCGCGCGCTTCACGCAGTGTCTGGGCGGAGCGGCGCCTTCGTCGCGGTCGACTGCGCGGCGATCGCGTCCACCCTCGTCGAGTCGGAGCTGTTCGGGCACGAGCGCGGCTCGTTCACCGGCGCGACGCACAGTCGCGTCGGACTCGTACAAGCCGCCCACCGGGGCACGTTCTTCCTCGACGAGATCGCGGAGCTCCCGCTCGCTGGCCAGACGCGCCTGCTGCGCTTGTTGCAGGAGGGCACGTACCGTCCGGTCGGTGGCAACGACGAGCGTCGCGTGGACCTCCGGGTCGTCGCCGCGACGTGGCAGGATCTCCCCGCAGCGGTTCGAGACGGTAAGTTTCGAGCCGATCTTTGGCATCGACTCGCCGGCGTCGAGCTGCGGTTGCCGCCCCTACGAGAGCGCCCGGACGACGCTGAGGAGCTGCTGCGTGTGTTCGTCGAGCAGGCGTGCGCGGCGGACGGGCGCGCCCCGGTGCGCCTCGAGCCCGCGCTCCTGGAGGTCATCCGCGCCTGGCCGTGGCCCGGCAACGTGCGAGAGCTGCGCAACGTCGCGCAGTTCGTCGCCGCGTTCGCGCGCGGGGATCGCGCGGGCGTAGCCGACCTGCCGCCCGCGCTGCGACGCGCCCCGCGGCTCGGCGCCGTCGGGGCCGCCACGGTCCGGCTGGACCTGCCGTACATGGAGGCGCGGCGGGCTTGGCTCGACGAGTTCCAGTGGCGGTATGTCGAGGCGCAGCTCGAGGCACACGACGGAAACGTGTCGGCGGCGGCGCGCGCCGCTGGCATGGATCGCCGGTCGATCCAACGTATTGTCGCGCGCGCGCGAGGCGAGGCGGAGGTCGACGACGGGTGAGCGTCGGCGCGGGCAGGTTAACGGGACCAGCAGGCGCGGCCGCCGTGGCTGGGAGCGAGTTGACCGACACCACGTCCGTAATCCAGGATCCTCCTACCCGGCGTCAGCTTCACCTGCGTCGCATCCGCATGAGCGTCGTGCGGGGCCCGGACGTCGGCATGTCGGTGGAGGTCGACCGCGACGTGCTCCGGCTCGGCAGCTTGGAGGGCAACGACCTGCGCCTGACCGACGACACGGTGTCCCGCAACCACGCCGAGGTGGTGCGCACCGCCGAGGGGCTCGTGCTGCGCGACCTCGGCAGCACCAACGGCACGTACGTGGGCCCGGTGCGCATCAAGGAGGTCTACCTCGGCGACCAGCGCACGTTCCGGGTCGGGCGCACCGACGTCGAATTCACCCCGATCGACGAGGTGTTCGACATCGTGCCCGCCGCGGAGACGCAGTTCGAGGGGCTCGTCGGGCAGTCGGTCGTCATGCGTGAGCTGTTCTCGGTGCTCGAGCGCGTCGCGCCCACCGAGCTCACCGTGCTGGTCACGGGCGAGACGGGGACCGGCAAAGAGCTCGTCTCTCGTGCCATTCACGAGCGGTCGCGGCGGCGCTCCGGGCCGTTCGTCGTCTTCGACTGCGGCGCGGTGCCGGGGACCCTGATCGAGAGCGAGCTGTTCGGCCACGAGCGGGGCGCGTTCACCGGCGCGGTCGCGCCGCGCGCGGGCATGTTCGAGCAAGCCGACGGCGGCACCATCTTCATCGACGAGCTCGGTGAGCTGCCGCTGGAGCTGCAGCCGGCGCTGCTGCGCGTGCTCGAGCAGCGCGAGGTGCGTCGGGTCGGGGATCGACGGGTGCGGCCGGTCAACGTGCGGGTCGTCGCGGCGACGAACCGGGACCTCCAGGCGCTCGTTGCGGAGGGCCGGTTCCGCCAGGACCTCTACTATCGGCTCGCCGTCGTGGAGATCGCGGTGCCGCCCCTGCGCGACCGCAAGGAGGATCTCGACCTGCTGGTGCGGCACGCGCTCGGTACGGCCGGCTTCCCCCACGCGGTGCGCGGGCTGTCCGAGGGAGTACGGCCGATCTTCGAGGCGTGGGACTGGCCCGGCAACGTCCGCGAGCTGCGCAACGTCGTCTTGCGCGCGTTGCCGTTCTGCGACGGCACGGAGATCGGCCTCGACGCGCTCCCCGACGCCCTCCGATCGGCCACCTCCGCCCGCGACGACGTCGCCGCCGGGCGGGGCGCCGAGGTGTCGTTCCGTGAGGCAAAAGACCGGATGCTCGAAGACTTCGAGCGGTCGTACCTCGAGGATCTCGTGGAGCGGGCCGGCAAGAGCCTGTCTCGTGCGTCCCGAATCGCTGGCGTCGACCGAAAGACCATCGCCCGCATGCTCAAGCGGCACGGCATCCGCGGGGTGGTTTGAGCGGCGGTGCGGAGCCCGCCTCCACGCGGCGCTCCGGACCGGTCGGGCACGGGGCCGTGTGCGATCGCTTGACCGTTGGGCGGCCTGTTGGTAGCGTCCGCTCGCGTCGCCATTTCCGGCGGCCATCGATCGGAAAGCAGGAATGACCAGCCAGAACGACCGGATGATTGCGCTTCGGGACGAGCTCGCGGGCATCTTGGAGGAGCGGCTCTCCGACCTCACGGGGTCCCTCCTCGCGGTGCAGGAGGTCACCCGTCAGGTGGCCTCGGTGGACCTCGAGATCCGCCGGAACCAGAGCGCCAAGGCGAGGCTCGAGCAGGAGCTGACCACGCTTCGGAAGCAGTCGGGCAGCCTCGAGACGGAGAACGCCGAGATCAAGGCGCGTGTGGACAAGCTCAAGGCGAACGTCGAGCGGATGCGGCGTCTGCGTGAGGAGCTGATGTCGGGCCTTTCCGGCCTCACGGGTGAGCTCAAGGGTATGTCGGGCGGCGAATAGCCGGCGGAGGAAGCGTGGAACCCGTGGAGACGACCGATTCGGTCCTCGTCGAGGAGCTGCTCGACCTCGTGCGTACTGCCGAGGTGCAGCTTCAGTTCTTGGCGGCACAGCACCTGTCGTTCGGGGCCGCGCTGCGGGTTCGTCGCGGGGCGCAACGCCGTCGCGCCGAGCTGCTCGCGGCGCCTGGGCTGGCGCGCGCGCTGGCCGAGGCGCGCGCCTTGTCCGACGCGCCGGCCGCCGAGCACGAAGAGCGTGTCATGCGCACCGCGCTCGCCGCCGCGGCTGCCGCCGCCGCGTCTGCGGAGGTCATCCGGGTCACCTCGGACCCGTCGTTCGGCACCCCGCAGGCCGTGCAGCGCGTCGCTCGACCCGGCTCCATGGCGCCGGTCGCGCGGTCGCACGCCCCGGCTCCGCCCGCGGCCGACTTCCATCTGCCGGATGAGGACACCGAAGACGAACCGGCGCCGAGCACGGCCCGGGCCGACACGCGGTCGCCAGCGCCCGCTCCGGCGGCCGTGCCCGCCCCGGCGCCTGCGCCCGCCCCGCCCCCGGCGCCTGTCCCCGCGCCG
>CAIUDO010000036.1 GCA_903897935.1 uncultured Pseudomonadota bacterium | reverse complement strand
GCCCCGCCCCTGCGGGCTCCGCTGCAGAGCCGGGAGCCAACGGCCAGGCGGTCGCGGCCCCTGCGGCAGCGGGTGGCTCGCGGCCCGCCTCGTCGACGGCAGGCCGCGGCGCGCGCCTCGCAGGCTACACGCTCCTCGGCGTCGGTGGCGCGGCCCTCGTCGGTGGCGTCGCCTGCCTGATGCTGGCCAAAGGGGCCTCCGACGACCTGACGGCGGCCAACCAGGCGGGCCAGCCGTTCGATGCGAGCAAGCAGTCGGCCGGCAAGCTGTACGACCTCGTCGGTGGCACGCTGCTCGGCGTGGGCGGTGCGGCGGTGGTGGCGGGCGTCGCGGCGGCGATCGTCGGCGTGCGGGCTGGGCGGAGCGCGACGGCAGGGCGGGCGGCGGCGCCCGCGCTCGTCATCACCCCGGTGGCGGGCGCGACGGTGCTGGGCGGCGTCGCTCGGTTGACGTTCTAGCGGGAGGCGGAGGAGCAGTGCCCAATACTCTTCGGATTGGTCGACGGTGGAGCGCGTGGCTGGGCGGGGCGCTCGTGCCGCTCCTCGCGCTCGGCGCGGGCTGCTTCAGCCCGAGCTATCAGAGCGGACGGACCCCGTGCGGCGACGGCGCGAACCAGTGCCCCGAGGGGTTCCACTGCGCGGTCGATCGGACCTGCTGGCGCGACGGCACGGATCCGTCACCGCTCACGATGGACCTGGCGATGGGCGGCGCGCGCGACCTGTCCGCTGCCCCAGGGCCAGACCTGTCGGTGGCGATGGACGCGGGCGTGCCCGATCTGCAGTCGCTGGACCTGGCAGGTCAGGGCGATCTGTCCGGTGCGACCGACGGAGGTGGCGCTCCACCCGACCTGCTGCTCGTGCCCCGCGCGCTTCGGGCGGTGACCGCGACGGCGGGCGGGGGCGTCGGGGCCAAGGTCGCCGGGAGCCGCTCGGTGACGCTGTCCGTCGGGCAGCCGCTCGTCGGCAGGGCCGTCTCCGGACAGCGGACGCTGCAGCTCGGGATCCTGGGCGCGACGCGCGCGCAGTAAAGGCTTCAGTACCTGGTTGCACTCGATTGAACGACACGATTGGACTGTTTGGACTGCAAGGAGACCTCATGCGCCGGATGATGCTTCGCTCGCTCATGGCCGTTACGCTGCTGGCTGGGGCCGTGCCCCTTGCGCGGGCGGCAGACTCCTCCAAGACGATCTCGGTGCAGGGCGTGCTGCGCGACCAGACGGGGGCGCTCCAGTCGTCGGCGGTGACGTTGACTGTGAACCTGTACACCGCGCAGGGGGCGACGGCGCCGTTCCACACCCAGACGTACACGAGCGTGCCGGTCGAGAGCGGGCTCTTCAGCGTCGAGCTGAGCGGGCAGACGCTGGTGCTGGCGGGCGTCAGCGACGCATGGGTGGGCATCCAGGTGATGGGCGACGTGAACGAGCTGCCGCGCCAGCACCTGACGGCGGTCCCCTTCGCGCTCGAGGCGGGCCACGCGCTGACCGCCGAGACGGCCAAGAGCGCCGACACGGCGACCACCGCCACCAGCGCGACCACGGCAGGCAGCGCGACGACGGCCGGCAGCGCGACCACGGCCGATAGCGCCACCACGGCTGCGACGGCGACCAACGCGCTCAACCTGGGCAACAAGCCCGCCTCCGACTACGCCCTGCTCTCGGCCGTGACCACTCTGCTCGGTGACTACGTCAAGACGAGCGCGCTCACCGCTGCGCTGATGCCATACGTGACGACGAGCGCGCTCAGTTCGGCGCTAATGCCGTACGTCACGACGACCGCGCTCAACACCGCGCTCACCCCCTATGTCCAGACGACCACGGGCGATATGCGCTAGATCGGAAGAGCGTCGTGTAGGGAAAGAGTGTACGTCCTGGTGT
>CAIUDO010000035.1 GCA_903897935.1 uncultured Pseudomonadota bacterium | reverse complement strand
CTCGTCGCCCTCGCACGGGCCTCGCTCAGCGGGCTCGGTCCGCAATGCCCTTCAGGCTGCCAGCGCGTTATCGAGCCGAGCCCGCTGGCGCCCGAGCCACGCCGTCGCCGGGCGTGGGGGCAGATTTGGGCGAGACCTGGTACCTGATCGCGAACGCGTCTGTGGCGCCCGTGTGGCTCCTGCTCATCCTCGCGCCGCGCGCGGCGTTGACGGAGCGCGTCGCTGCGACGCCGTTGGTTCCAGCGATCTACGCGCTGGTGTACGTCGGCCTGCTGGTCCCGGCCCTGACCGGGGGCAGCGGCGACATGGCGTCGTTGGAGGGGCTGCGGGCTGCGTTCGAGCAGGATGCGGCGCTGCTGCTCGCGTGGGTTCATTACCTGTGCTTCGATATGGTGGTCGGGATGTGGGCGTACCGAGAGGGCCGCCGGCTCGGGATGTCCTGGTGGGTCGTGGGGCCGTGCCTCGCTGGGACGCTGATGTTCGGACCGGCTGGGTTCGTGGCGTTCGTCGCCGCGCGCCGGCTGATGACGGGCGTGTCGGCGTGGGGATGACGGGCGGGCGCGGCGTCGGGCGCCGACCGCGCCCACGGCGATGACCGGCGATTCGGTCGCGCGATCGGCGGGATATCGTCTGGTCATGTGGTTGTTCTTCGCGACCGTGCGGTTGGCCCGCGCCGCCGATCCGTCGGTGGGGGAGTGGTCGTGGGCGGCGGTGCCGTTCTCGTCGGCGTCGGGGGACGCGCGCCGGCTCGAGGTCATCGTAGACGCTTCGCAGGTGCTCCTCGGCGACTACGTCCTGAACGGCAAAGGCCCGTCCGTGCGGGCGTGGTGCCGTGTCGAGGCGCCGGGCGTGTGCGTGGTGACCGCGGTTCGGGCGGGCCCCTCGCTCGCGGACGCCGTGTTCGTCGAGGTCGACGCGGCGCGGTGGGGTGCGCAGGCACGCGAAGGCCAGCCTGGCGTCGAGCTGCGCGTCGGTGCCGGCCTCCAAGTTACTGCCGAGCCCACCTGCGTCCCGCATCAGGTCGGCGACGCGGTCGTCTCGCGCGCCGGTCGCGCACAATGCGTGAGCAACGGCGTCGAAACGCTGTGTGAGGAGCTCCTCGGGCCGTCGGATTGGCTGACCTGCGAGCGGGACGCCGCGCAGCGCGCCGTCCCCTAATCCCAAGCCCGGGACCCAGTGTTCGCGGTGGCGGATCACGGCTCGCCGACACCGGGCCGGTGCCGCTGACGTGGCGCCAAGGCGCCTCGGCTGGCTACGGCGCGGCCGGGAGGCCCCATGTGGTGGATCTCGGACACGCTGTCGGTCGGCCCGCGGGGGCTCACGCTCGAAGGAGCCTCGGTCGCCGACCTCACTTGGGAGACGCCGTTCTACCTGTACTCCCGGGCCGCCGCCGTCGCCCGACTGCGCGCCCTCCGCGCCGCCCTCGACGTGCCCAACCGCGTGTTCTACGCGCTGAAGGCCAACCGCTACGCGCCGCTCGTGCGCGCGCTGGTCGACGCCGGTGCTGGCGTCGACGCCTGCTCTCCGCGTGAGGTCACCTTCGCCCGGGCCCTCGGCGTCTCCGCCGAGGGCATCTCGTTCAACGCCGGCATGTTGTCCGACCGGGACCTGCGCGCGGTCGCCGCCGCCGGCTGCCACGTGACCGTCGACAGCTTGTCGGCGCTGCGGCGCTTCGGCGCGATCGCGCCCGGCGCGGCGGTGGGGTTGCGCCTCGATCCGGGCGTAGAGACCGGGTACGGTCGCGATCCGAAGGTCACGTACGGCAACACCAAGTTCGGCCTGCTGCACGGCGCGCTGG
>CAIUDO010000034.1 GCA_903897935.1 uncultured Pseudomonadota bacterium | reverse complement strand
GCTCGCGCTGCTCATCGTCGCCGGCATCGCCGTGGTCGGTGGGAGCGCGGTGATGAACGGCGAAGTGGGCGCGCCACCGCCACCGCCACCGGTCGCGGCGACCCCGCCGAGGCCACCGCCGCCGCCCGCGATGCCGCCCACGGCGCCCGTCGAGGTCGCTGAGCCCGATCCGCTCGAAGCCGCCGCGGTAGAGCCCCCACCCGAAGCGCCCCCGGAGGGGTTGCCCGCGGAGCCGCCGGCCGAAGTCGCAGCCGTCGAGCCCCCGCCAGTCGCGGCGCCCCCGGTCGAGGCTGCCCGCGAGGCCGCCCCGCCCGAGGTCGCAGCGGTCGCGCCGCCGCCCGTCACGCCGCCGCCGGTGGAGGCTGCTCCTGCCGAAGGCGTCGAAGCTTCCCCGTGGGACGCCCCGGCCGCCACCACCGCGAAGGTCACGATCACGACCACGCCACCCGGCGCCGACGTCTATGTGCAAGGCAAGCTGCGCGGCGTCGCGCCGGTCACCCTGGTGCTCGACGCCGAGACGTACGCGATCGCGGTCGAGATGGAGGGCTACGAGCGCACCCAGATGGTGCTGCCGATCAAGTCCGACCTCGAGGTGCCGTTCACGCTGCAGCCCAAGGCGCGCACCGGCCGCCTGATGGTCGTGCTGCCCGGCCGCGACGGCGACATGCTGCTCATCGACGGCGCGCCGATCGGTCCGCTGCCCGCGACCGCGCCCGCGCTCGTCGAGGGTCGCCACACGTTCACCGTCGAAGGCGCCGCTGGGACCTTCCAGGTCACCCACGACGTCCGGTTCGACGATCAAGGCAAGGGCTTCCTGAACTTGCAGCAGTAGGCCGGCGTTGCCGCACCCCGACGGAGCAGCTCAGCGCGACGCCGACGCGCTGGTCGCGTGGTACCGCGCGAACCGGCGCGACTTGCCGTGGCGACGCACCCGCGACCCGTACGCGATCCTGCTGTCCGAGCTGATGCTCCAGCAGACGCGCGTGGACACGGTCGTCCCGTATTATGGTCGGTTTCTGGCCGAATGGCCGACGGTCGGCGCGCTCGCCGCCGCCCCGGAGGAAGACGTGCTCCGCGCGTGGGCCGGCCTCGGCTACTACCGGCGCGCGCGCAACCTGCACGCCGCCGCCCGCGCGGTCGTCGCCGCCGGAGGCTTCCCACGGACCGTCGACGGCTTGTTGTCCTTGCCCGGCGTCGGGCCGTACACCGCGGCGGCGGTCGCTTCGATCGCGTTCGACCTCCCGGCCGCAGCGGTCGACGGCAACGTTCAGCGCGTGATCAGCCGACGCCACGGGCTCACCGCCGATCCGGCGCGCGGAGACGGCCTCCGGGTCGTCACCCGACGCGCGCTCGACCTCCACGACGCCGCCGCCGACGCGTCTTCGGTGACGCAGGGCCTCATGGAGCTCGGCGCGACGGTCTGCGTGCCACGCGCCCCTCGCTGCGACGCGTGTCCCTGGGGCGCGGTGTGCGTGGCCCACCGAGACGGGACCACCGCCGAGCTGCCCCGCCTGGCGCCCAAGATCCCGCCAACCGCCGTCTCGGCGGTGGTCGGCTTGTTGGCGGGGCCCGACGGTGTCCTGGTGGCGCGCCGCTCCGGGAGCGGCCTGCTCGGCGGCTTGTGGGAGCCGATCCTCGGCGAACGAGAACAAGGCGAGGCGCCAGAGCCGGCGTTGGTGCGGGTGTTCGCAGAGCGCGTCGGCGTGGACGTCGTCGTGGGCGAGCGCGTCGGGGAGGTGCGCCATCGGTTCACCCACCGCGCGTGGACCGGGTCGGTGCACCGAGCGCACGCGGTCGGCGACGTGATCCCGCACCCCGGCCCCGGGTATGACGCCGTACGGTTCGCCCACCCCGGTGCGCGCGACCTCGCCTGGTCGACGCTCGCGCGCAAGCTGCTCGGGTACGCGTCGATCGTCGCGGAGCCCCTCGCCGCGGACGGGCCGTGACGGGTACGGGTACGTGATGGAGGTCGGTTGCCTTCCGCAGCGCTGGTCATCGTCGGGA
Organism: uncultured Pseudomonadota bacterium; assembly: GCA_903897935.1. Classification (GTDB taxonomy): domain Bacteria; phylum Myxococcota_A; class UBA796; order UBA796; genus CAIUDO01. The sequence continues at coordinate 2,191 of CAIUDO010000034.1, read as the reverse complement.
ACGAGATCCTTACCGGCAAGTTCTCCGACGAGAACGGGCCCTGGCTCATCAAGCGTCTGCGCGCGCTCGGCTGCGACCTCGTGCGCATCGCGGTCGTCCGCGATCGGGTCGACGAGATCGCGGCGGAGGTCCGCACCTGCCTTGCCGCCGCCGACCGGGTGATCACCTCGGGCGGCGTGGGTCCCACCCACGACGACGTGACCTTCGAAGGCGTCGCCGCCGCGCTCGGGGTCGGCCTCGAGGAGCGCACCGAGCTCACCACGTTGATCGAGCGGTACGGGATCCCGCTCGACGCGGCCAACCGTCGGATGGCCACGCTTCCGGCGGGCGCGGCGCTCGAGAGTGACCCCGCGGTCTCGTTCCCGGTCGTGCGCTGCGATCGGGTGTACGTGCTCCCCGGGGTGCCGAAGCTGTTCCGCCTCAAGTTCGAGGCGGTATCTGCGCAGTTCGCCGGTGACGCCGTGGCGACGGCGCGCCTGTTCGTGACCGAGTCCGAGCCGGCGATCGCGGTGCGGTTGACCGCGGTGGCGGCCCGGTTCCCGCGCGTCGACATCGGCTCCTACCCACGGTTCGGCGAGGGGCCGTTCCAGGTGGTCATCACGTTGGAGTCTCGCGACGCGGCCGACGTCGCGGCGGCGAGCGAGGCCGTCCGCGCGGAGATGGCGACGATCACGCTCGACCCGTAGGCGTGTGGGTCGCGCGGGGAACCGTTCGATGTCAAGGGTTGTCGGTCCGCTTGCCGACGGGGACCGTTCGGGCCACCGTAGTGCCAGGAGTCGCGTGTCCACCTACGCCCTCAACGTGAGCGCTACCTTCTTCGGTGAGGTCGTCGAAGAGACCTTCGCCCGGCAAGGCGCGCCGTTGCGGGTCGGCGGCACCGAGGCGCTCGCGATCCCGGTGCCCGAGGGGTGGCCGTACGTCGCCGAGGTGCGGTGGCTCGGCGCCGATCGCGTCGAGGTGCGTGACGGCGCCGGTGGGGTGCAGCAGATCGGCCCCGAGGGCACCGGCACGGTCGGCCAATGGCCGGTCGAGGTCACGTTCGCGCTCGCCAAGCAGGTCCGGCTTCGCCGCATGGAGGACATCCCCTGGCGCACGAGCGTCGCGTGGCTGGCGGTGATCGTCTGCATGACCGGCGTGGCCCAGCAGGCCACGCTCGCGTACGACTACCGCTGTGAAGGCTGGCAGGTGGTCGAGGCGCGCGCGCCCGGCTTGGCGTCGCGCCTCCGCCCGCACGTGGTGGAGGACCCGCAGATGCGGGCGTGCTTCGCCGGCGCGACGTCGAGCGGCGCCTACATGACCTCCGAATACCTGGCCCGCCTCCTCGAAGACGACCTCGAAGGCGCCGAGTCCAGCGCCGTCGACGCCTCCGGGGGCGACGCCAACAAGGGCGACCAGAACAAGATGTACATGCCAGCGGGTGACGCCGGTCCGCTGGACAACATGGGCGGCGCCGCGCAGGCCGCCCCGGAGCGCCAGCAGCCGGAAGAGGCCAAAGAATCGGAAGAAGCCGAGCAAAAGAAGAGGGCTGCGCGGCCGAAGGTCGAGGCCGTCGAGGTCGGCACCCCGGTCGCCGACGCGGTCCCGCTCGAGGAGGCGCCCTCGAACGATCCACCCACGCCGGAGATCAAGCCCCCGGAACCCGACTCCGACGGCGACGACGACGCCTCGGCCGACGCCACCGCCACCGAGGAGGGGTTCGGCCTGCGCGATTGGTACGACGAGGGCACCGAGCAGGTCGAGAACCTCGAGATCGACCTCATGCTGCGCTACGCGAAGCAGCGGCTGCGCATCGACCCGAACGATCCGTCCGCGCTCGCGATGTTGTCGTACTACCAGTACCTGGCCGAAGACTACGACGCTGCGCTCGCCACGTACGACAAGATCATCCGCCTCAACCCTGAAGAGTCCGCGGGGTACAACAACAAGGCGCTCGTGTACAAGCGGCTCGGCCAGTACGAGAAGGAGGAGGCGCTCTACCGGGTCGCGCTCTCACTCAGCCCCTCGGACGACGTCGCGATGAACAACCTCGCGGTCAACCTGTCGCACCAGGGGCGCTTCGAGGAGGCGACCGCGATCATGGATGAGCTCGCGCGCCTCACCCCCGGGGACCCGTACGCCGAGCTGCACCGCGCCAAGATCCACGCCGCGAAGGGCGAAGACGAGGCCGCGATCGCGGCGCTGGAGCGCGCGC
>CAIUDO010000033.1 GCA_903897935.1 uncultured Pseudomonadota bacterium | reverse complement strand
GGCCGGTTCCCGGACGGCGGCTCGCCCGGCCTGACCATCTGGCCGACCGCGGGCTTCACGAACGGCAGCACGCCGGGCGACAGCACTGATCCGACCGAGGTCGTATTCCAGACAGATATCGTGTGGGATATCGACGTCACGCTGTCGGAGGAGGCGATCCGCGCGCTCGACGCCAGTCCGTACAACGACGTGCACGGGTCGGTGGCGTTCCTGGGCGCCTTCTGGCCCGACGTCGCGATCCGGAAGAAGGGCGTGTACGGCTCGCTGCGCTCGATGGACCAAAAGGTGGCGTTGCGCATCGACTTCGACGACTACGCGCCTGGATCTCTGCGCGGGATGGAGGTCATCGCGCTCAACAACATGGTGCAGGACGCCTCCGCGGTGCACGAGCTGCTCACCTACGAGCTGTTTCGGGCCGCCGGCCTGCCCGCGCCGCGCGTCGGGTACGTGCGCATGCGCCTGAACGGCGAGTCGTACGGGATCTACGCCATCGTGGAGTCCCCGACCGTCGACTTCCTCGAGCGCTGGTACGCCGATCCTACCGGCCCGCTGTTCGAAGGCGCGTACGGCGTCGACTTCTATGTCGGGTCCGAGTTCTCGTTCGAGTACGACGAGGGCCCCGACCCGAACGACCGGAGCACGCTGACGGAGCTCGCCCGCGCCCTCGATCGTAACCCCGCGGTGCTCGCCAACTACACCGCGCTGCGCAGCCTGTTCGACATGGATCAGTTCCAGAAGGTGATGGCGATCGAGGCCCTCACGATCCACTGGGACGGGTACACGACCGCAAACAACTATCGGGTGTACCACGACCCGACGACGAGCCTGTTCACGATGATCCCGTGGGGTGCCGACCAGACGTGGGCGAACGACTGGTACGACGCGTACTCTGGCTACGGTCGTCTCCTTCAGTGGTGCGTCGCGTCGGAGGCGTGCCGGGCGGACTACAACACCCAGCAGGTCGCGATGGCGGACCTGCTGGAGGCGTTGCCGCACGAGGCGCGCATGGACGAGGTGCTCGCCCTGATCCAGCCCGAGATCGCCGTGGATCCGAAGCGTGAGTACGACCTCCGGACCCACACGAGCACGGTGGCGGCGACCCGCGCACGAATCCTCGCCGCGCCGGACGACATCCGCTCCAGCCTGCGGTAGTACGTGGCCGTGCGGAGGGGTCGATGCGCTGGAGCTGGCTGTGGGTCGTGATCGGGTGCAGTGGCAAGGCGGACACGGCGCCGCCGCCTACGTCGTCGACGACGACGCCCCCCACCGACACCGGCTCCACCGAAGAGACCGAGGCCCCGCTCCCCGAGGCGAGCGGCTGCGACGGCGCCGTCCGGTACGCCCCGCCCGAAGATCCGGCGGAACCTGGTCCGTACGCGGTCGGCGTGCGTACGGTCGACGTCGGCGGGCTGGTGGTCGACGTGTGGTACCCCGCGGCGCCCGGCACGTCGGGCGAGCCCGTCCGGTACGACATCCGCGACGCGCTCAGCGAGAAGGACCGCGCGTTGATCCCAGAGGATGACGCGCCCTACCAGGTGTGCGACTGCGCGCGCGACCTCCCGGTCGACGCGGCGACCGGGCCGTTCCCGGCGATCGTGTTCGTGCACGGCACCGCGTCGTTCCGCAACCAGTCGCTCAGCACCGTCACCCACTGGGCGTCGCGCGGGTTCGTGGTGTTGGCCGCGGATCACCCCGGGCTCAACCTCGCGGACACGCTCGCGTTGCTGTGCCCGGGCGACCCGAGCGGCACGACCGACCTGCAAGGCGACCTCGAGGTGCTCACCGCCGCGATCGCGGCGCCGTCGGGCAGCCTCGCGTTCCTCGACGGGGCCGTGGACGGCGGCCGCCTCGCGCTCGCCGGGCACAGCGCGGGGGGCGCCGCGGTCGCGATCGGGGCGGCGTTGCCGGGTGTGCGCGTGTCGATCCCGATGGCGTCCGGCGACGCGATCGCGTCGGACGCCGCGTTGGAGGGCGCGTTGTTCCTGGGTGGCCTCGCGGACGGCATCGTCCCGTGGTCGTCGACCGTCGGCGGGTACGAGGCGTCGGCGGGGCCCAAGCACCTCGTCGGGCTGTCGAACGCCGGCCACCTCGCGTTCTCGGATCTGTGCGCGATCACGAACGACGACGGGGACGACGTGCTGTCGATCGCGTTGGAGTACGAGATCTGCGGGTCGGACTTCGCGGGGTTGTTGTTCGACTGTGACCCGACGCAGCTCGCGGTGGACGTCGGGCACACGATCGTCGAGGCGTCGTCGACAGTGGTGCTCGAGAGCGCCCTGTACTGCACCGGCGCCGCTGATGGGCTGGGCGACGTGCTCGCCGGGTACCCCGACGTCGACACGTACCAGTCGTCGGGCGCCTGAGGCGCGCTGGCGTCGACCGCGCGCGCCGCCAGCGATCGCACCTGCAGGACAACGCAGCCACGAGCCGCCGGATCCGGGCGCCGCTTGCGCACCCACACGACCCGACGGATCATCCGGCCGCCACTGGGGGCCCCCGTGTTCGTGTTCGGCTTGCTGTTCCTCGCAGCGTCGCCCGCTTCTGCCGTTTGTCCACCGGGAACCACGAACGTGTTCGGCAACCCCGACTTCGAGACCGGCGCGCTGACGCCGTTCACGACCAGCGGGACCGGGATCGTGGTCACCACCAGCCCCCACGGCGGGATCTATTCAGCACAGACTACCGGCAACTACTATGTCCAGCAGTACGCGTCGCCGGCCCCACCCGTCGCGGAGCTCGTCTCGGCGAGCTTTTGGACGTGGCACGACCCGGGCGACTCCGGCATCCAGTCGATCGAGTGGGGCTACACCGACGGCACCACCGGATCGACGTTCAAGGGCGCGGCGGACCTCGCGGGTTGGGTGAAGATCGACCTCCTCCCTCTGCTCAACAACGGCAAGTCGTTGTCGTACGTCCGCGCGTGGGGCTACTCCGGCGGCTTGTCGTTGCCCGACATCGTGCGGTACGACGACTACGAGATCTGCTGGGACAACTGCGCCGACGCCGACGGTGACGGTCACAGCGCGGCGGCGTGCGGCGGCGACGACTGCAACGACGCCATCTCGACCATCTACCCGGGCGCGCCCGAGCTGTGCGACGGCCTCGACAACGACTGCGACGGCCTGATCGACGACGGCGCCGGCTGCTGCGACGACGCCGACGGCGACGGCTACGACGCCGCCGGCTGCGGCGGCTCCGACTGCGACGACGGCGATCGCTCCGTGTACCCGGGCGCGCCCGAGGTCTGCGACGGCGTCGACAACGACTGCAACGGCGTCGCCGACGAGGGCCTGCCGTTCTCCGGTTGGTACCACGACAACGACGGAGACGGGTACGGCGACCCCACCGATCGCGCGTTCGCGTGCGACGCGCCGCCTGGGTTCGTCGCGGATGACAACGACTGCGACGACCTGCGCGCCGACGTCAACCCCGCGGCCGTCGAGGTGTGCGACCTCGTCGACAACGACTGCGACGCCCTCGTCGACGAAGACGACCCGTCGCTGGCGCCCGGCGAGACCGCCGATTGGCACCCCGATGTCGACGGGGACGGCTACGGCGACTCGGGCGTCGCCACGACCGCGTGCTTCCCCGTGCCCGGCTGGATCGACGACGACCGCGACTGCGACGACGCCGATCCGGCCGTCAACCCCGCCGCCTCCGAGGTGTGCGACGGCGTCGACAACGAGTGCGACGGCCTCGTCGACGACGAAGATCCGTCCGTCGATCCCGGCACCTACAGCGTCTGGTACGCCGACGCCGACCTCGACGGCTACGGCGACCCCGCCGCGAGCACGTGGTCGTGCGCGCCGGGACGCGGGTTCGTCGCCGACGACACCGACTGCGACGACACCGACCCGGAGGTGCACCCCGCAGATCCCTCCGACCGCGAACTGCTCGAGCGCTGCAACGGCTACGACGACGACTGCGACGGCCTCATCGACGACGAAGACCCGACGCTCGACCCGCTCACCGCGTCCACCTGGCACCACGACGGCGACGGGGACGGCTTCGGCGACCCCACCGACGCCGTGGCGACCTGCTTGCCCACCGCGGACCACGTGGCCGACGCCACCGACTGCGACGACGCCGACCCCGCCGTGCACCCCGGCGCGAGCGAGGTCTGCAACGGCTACGACGACGACTGCGACGTGCTCGTCGACGACTTCGACCCGTCGCGCGACCCCACCACGGGCACTGAGTGGCACCCCGACGGCGACTCCGACGGGTTCGGCAACCCCGGCGCGTCGCGGAGCGCGTGCAGCCCGCTCTCCGGCGAGGTCGCCGACGGCGCCGACTGCAACGACACGAACCCAGCGGTGAACCCGGCCGCGACCGAGGTGTGCAACGGCTGGGACGACGAGTGCGACGGCCTCGTGGACGACGTCGATCCGTCCGTCGATCCTACCAGCTTCGACGCCTGGCACCCCGACGTCGACGGCGACGGGTTCGGCGACGACGGCCTATCGGTGGGCGCGTGCGCGCCGCCGGCCGGCCACCTCGCCGACGGCGGCGACTGCGACGACGGCGCCGCCACCATCAACCCGGCGGCAACCGAGGTCTGCAACGGCTTCGACGACGACTGCGACGGCGCGGTGGATGACGCCGATCCGAGCGTCGACGCGTCGACCGGGGGCACGTTCTACGCCGATCTTGACGCCGACGGCTTCGGCGACCCGGCGTCCGGTGCGGGGTCGTGCACCGGGGGCGCCGGACGGGTGGTCGACGCGACCGACTGTGATGACACCAACGGCGCGGTGAACCCGGCCGCCGCCGAGGTCTGCAACGGCCGCGACGACGACTGCAACGCGCTGGTCGACGACGCGGACCCGTCGATCGACCCGGCGAGCCAGCGCACCTGGTGGGCCGACGCCGACGCCGACGGGTTCGGCGACCCGCTCGCGGCCGGCCTGGCGTGCGCGGGCGGCGCCGGGTTCTCGGCGAACGACGACGACTGTAACGACACCGACCTCAACACGTACCCGGGCGCGTCCGAGCTGTGCGACGGCGCGGACAACAACTGCAACGGCGGCGTCGACGAGGGCATCGCGTACGTATCGTGGTACGCCGACGCCGACGCCGACGGCTACGGGGACGCGGCGGTCACCGTCACCGACTGCGCCAACCCGTCCGGGTACGTGCGGGATCGGGCCGACTGCGACGACGCCGATGCCGCCGAGCACCCAGGCGCCGCCGAGGTCTGCGACGGCGACGACGACGACTGCGACGGCCTCGTCGACGAAGACGGCGGCACGCCCTGGTTCGCCGACGTCGACGCCGACGGGTTCGGAGACCCCGCGGTGTGGGTCCTCTCGTGCGGCGGCCTCACCGGCTTCGTCGTCGACGACACCGACTGCGACGACGCGCTCGGGTTCGTGTTCCCGGGCGCCGAGGAGTGGTGCGACGGCCTCGACGACGACTGCGACGGGTTCATCGACGAGCCCGACGCGGTCGACGCCGTCACCTGGTTCATCGACGGCGACGGGGACGGCTACGGGTGGCCGGACGTCACGGCGATCGCGTGTGATCTGCCGGATGGCTACTCCCCCACCGACGACGACTGCGACGACGGCGACGCCACGATCTCGCCCGAAGCCAGCGAAGTGCCGTACGACGGGCTCGACCAGGACTGTGACGGGTTCGACCTCGTCGACGTCGACGGCGACGCGTTCGCCGGGTGGGTCGTCGGGGGCCCGGACTGCGACGACTCCGACGCCACCGTGTACCCGGGGGCACCCGAGGGGTTGGACGGCAGCGACGAAGACTGCGACGGCGTGGTGGACGAAGGCACCGACGGCGCCGACGACGACCTCGACGGCTTCACCGAGCTCGGCGGGGACTGCGACGACGCCGACGAAGGCGCGCACCCGGGCGGGGCGGAGGACTGCGACGGAGTCGACGACGACTGTGACGGCACGATCGACGAGGGCACCGAGTGCTTCGACGACGACGGTGACGGGTTCACCGAGCTCGACGGCGACTGCAACGACGGCGACCCGGTCATGAACCCGGGGGCCACCGAGGTGGTCGGCAACGGCCTCGACGACGACTGTGACGGGATCGTCGACGACGAGGTCGACGATCCGGACGGCGACGGCGTAGCGGCGTCGGGTGGGGACTGCGACGACGGCGACGCGACGGTGTACCCGGGGGCGCCCGAGCTCGCGGACGGCCTGGACAACGACTGCGACGGCACGATCGACGAGGACACCGCCGCCTACGACGACGACGGCGACGGGGCGTCGGAGGACGACGGCGACTGTGATGACAGCGACGACGCGGTCGGTCCGGGGGAGCCCGAGGTGGCGGGCAACGGCGTCGACGACGACTGCGACGGGGACATCGACGAGGGGTCGGCCGCCACCGACGACGACGGCGACGGCACCTCGGAGGACGGCGGCGACTGTGACGACGGCGACGCCGAGGTGTACCCGGGCGCGCCAGAGGTCCAGAACGGCCGCGACGACGACTGTGACGGGTTCGCGGACGAGGATCTGGCGGACCTCGACGGGGACGGGCTGTCGACGGACGACGGGGACTGCGACGACGACGACGGGTTCGTGCGGCCGGGCGCGGTGGAGATGTGCGACGGGGCCGACAACGACTGCGACGGGGACGTCGACGAAGGCTGCGCGTCGACGGACGAGGTGGTGCTGGACACGGCGGACACCGGGGTCCCCGGGAAGGGCTGCGCGTGCGGCACGGGCGGGTCGGCGCCGGCGGGGTGGCTGGTGCTGGGGGTGTTGGTTTTGGCCGGGCGCCGGCGGCGGGGGTGAGTCGGCCAACCCAGGCGTCGGGGCGATCACGCTCGTCCAGGCGCCTCCGGCGACGGTCGACCGTGCCCCGGTCCCCCACGATCGCGTAGGATGGAGCTTGTGCATCGGCGATCCGCCTATCCGAGCTGCCTGGGCCGACCGGGCCCCGTCAGGACGCGACGGCCGACACCACGCCGTCGCTGCGGTCGCGCCACACCATGGCACGCCGCTGATCCCGACCGCGGTCTGATGCTCGTCCGGCCACTCCGGCACGTTGACCCCGCCGGGCGCTCACAGCACGTCGTACGTGAGCACCATCGGCTGGCCGCGGCGGGTGATGGCGACCTCGAAGCGGTCCTTGTTGCGCATCTTCGCGTACAGCAACAAGCCGCCCGCGAGGTTGCGGACCTCCTTGCCGTTCACCGAGTGCACCACGTCACCCGAGCGGAACCCGGCGACGTGCAGCGGGGTGCCGCACTTGACGCCCCGCAGCAAGAGGCCGTCCGAACCACCTTCTTCGAGCTCGTGCCGCTTGACGTACCCGAGCTTGTTCACCGCCTCGATCGACCGGGTGTACTCGTCGATGATGCTGCGCTGCACCGACCAGACGTTCGGGTTCGCGGTCGAGACGATGCGCGGATCGGCAGGCGCGCAGCGCGAGCTGGTCGCCTTCGGGGGCGCGGCCGGACGGGTCTTGACGCCGCCGCCCGCTTCGTCGGCCGTGCCACCTTCACCCGCGTCGGCGACGCCGGGCGCTGAGCCGTCGGTGGCCTGCGGACCACGGTCGCCGCGCTCGGGCGCGCCCGGAGCCCCCCCGACGCCGTCCCCCGCGGGCTCGGTGGTGGGCTCGGCGTCGGCCTCCGGCGCAGCCTCTGGCTCGGGCGCCGGCTCGGCCACCCGCTCCAGCAGCGCGTCGAGCATCGTGGCGTCGACCACGACCTCGTAGCCCGACGGCCCCTCCTCGAGCGTGACCCGCTCGATGCCCGTGAACATCCCGACGAGGCCGATCAGCGGCCAGCCCATGATGGCGCTCGTGATCATCATCGCGCGCGTGCCATCGTAGATCGTGCGGCGGTCCATCAACATCGCAAACGCCCCTCTCGACGACCCGGCGAACGGGCCACGCGGCGCCATCATTCGAGCGATGCCCTGGCCGTAAGTCGTTCGCCGCAGTGACGTCAATCGGCGCCCGGGCGACCCCTCCGCGACCGAATACCGACCATCATCCGTGTCGGTGCCATCGATGCCGAACATCATTCGGTAGACGCCCGACGGACGCGCACGTACATAGACGGCCGGCCGCGCAGGCCGAATCGGGAGGGTGTCGTGTCGAGGGAGCCGGTCCTGGCAGCCCGCAGCCGGGAGGTCGAGCGCTTCGTGCTCACGTTGGGGCGCGCGCTGCACGCGTACGGGTCGCCGGCGCACCGCGTCGAGGCGACGCTCACGCGCCTCTCGGAGATCCTCGGTGAACCAGGACAGTTCTTCGTGGTGCCGACTTCGCTGATGGCGCGGTTCGGCGGGCCCGACGAGGCCCCGCGGCAGCACCTCGAGCGGGTCGAGCCCGGCCGCGTGGATCTCGAGCGGCTCGAGGCGGTCGACGGGATCGCGGCGGCGGTCGCGCGCGGGGACTTGGGGCCGCGCGGCGGGTCGTCCGCGCTGGCCGCCCTCACGTCCACCCCGAACCGGTACGGCCCGGCCACCACCGCGCTCGCGATGGGCCTGGTTTCGGCGTCGGCGGCCCGCATCTTCGGCGGCGGGGCGGCCGAGGTGTGGGTGGCGGGGCTGGCGGGCCTGGCCGCGGCCGGGGTCGTCGAGGCGCTCGCCGGCCTGAAGGCCGCGCGCCTCGGCGACGCCGCCGCTGCGCTGGTGGTGTCGGCGCTGGTGCTGGGCGCGACCGTCGCCGGGGTCCCCGTCGCGGTCCCGATCGCGGTCGTCGCTGGCCTGATCTCGTTCGTACCTGGCTTCACGCTCACGGTCGCCGCGACCGAGATCGCCACCGGCCACGTCGTGGCGGGCACGGCGCGGCTCGCGGCCGGCGCCACCACGCTGCTGATGCTCGCGGTCGGCGTGTCGGTGTCGATGGCGCTCCTGCAAGCGGGGGCTCCGCTGTCGGGAGCCGCGGCGAGCGCGCTCCCAGGCTGGACGGGCCCGGCCGCCCTCGTGACCTCCGGCCTCGGGCTCACCGTGCTGTTCCGGGCGTCGCCGGCGCAGGCGCCGCGCGTCGTGCTCGGGGCTGGGTTCGGCTACGGCGCCGCGGTGCTCGGATCGGCGTGGCTCGGGCCGGTCCCGGGCGCGCTGATGGCCGCCGCCGCGGTGACGGCGGGGAGCAACGCGCTGTCCCGGTGGACGGACCGCCCGGCGACCGTCACGCAGGTGCCCGGCTTGATGATGCTGGTCCCCGGCTCGACCGGCTTCCGATCGGTCATCATGATGCTCGGCAACGACGTCATCCCAGGTGTGGAGGCCGGCTTCGGCGCGATGCTCGCCGCCGCCGCGCTGGCCGCCGGCGTGCTGCTCGGCAGCCTGCTGGTCACGCCCCGGCGCGCCGAGTGGAGCAGCGAGCCGAGCGCAACCGAGCGAGCAACGCCGCAGCCACGGCCGCCCACGCCGGCGCCCCTGCCGGCCCCTGCGCGCACCCGCTAGCGGCCGGCGCCAAGGCGCGCTTGGTGTCCGCCGCGGCGGGTGTGTCGCGGCCGTCGCAGTCCTGGTCCACACCGTCCTCCGCAGGGTCGGAGGCGCCGGGGAACACGGCCGCGTCGGCGTCGTCGCAGTCCGGCGGCACGCTCGCCGCGTAGAACCCCGCGGGCGGCGCGCACGCCCACGCGCGCACCGCCGGGTCCGTGAAGCCGTCGCCGTCGGCGTCGGCGAACCAGTCCGCGCCGTCGGCGGCGGCGTCGTCGACGAGGTCGTCGCAGTCTTGGTCGACCCCATCGCACAGCTCACGCGCCCCGGGAAGGACGGTGTCATCGGTGTCATCGCAGTCCGGCCCGCCGAACGCGGCGCTGTCGAACCCGTCGCCGTCTTGGTCCCCCTCGTTGAACCCATCGCAGTCGGTGTCGACGCCGTCCGAAGGATCGTCGGTGGCGCCGGGGAACACTCCGGGGTCCGCGTCGTTACAATCACCGTCGTACGCCGCGAAGCCGTCGCCGTCTTGGTCGGGCGGCTCCGCGTACGGGCCCCCGGTGGCGCCGATGTCGGACCGCGTGCCGTCGACGTCCCACAACGACGGGTCCCCGGCGTCGATGAGCGGCGAGCCCACGCCCGGCGTGAGGTCGTCGTTCGTGAAGTCGCCGTCGTCGGACCACGCGGCGAAGCCCGGCTCGAAGACGTCGACGGCGCCCCGCACCGAGGTCGGAGATTCCTGGGTCAAGTCCACCGGGACGTTGCCGTGCCACACCCCGTACGTCGCGGCAAGCGTCCCATAGAACCCTTCGAACCACAACCCTGCTCCCGACGGCGCGTACGCGTACACCTCGTTGGTCGAGGCGCCGGTGATCTGGCGCGCCCAGAGGTGGCCGCCGGAGTCGGTCGCCGCGTTGCCGACCCAGGTGTTGTTCGTCAGGGACACGTCGAGCGTGTCCAGGTAGGCGCCCCCGCCCGACGTGGCCTCGTTGCCGACGACGAACGAAGACCGAACGACGACCGACCCACCACCATCATACGCTGCGATCGCACCCCCGAGCTCCGCAGCGTTCTTGGTGAACAAGCAGCGCTCTACCACCAACGAACCGCCCGAGAGCGCGATCGCCCCACCCACGCCTGCAGCGAGGTTGCCGTCGAACGCACAGTCCGCAACATAGTACTCGTTGCCGCCGCCCAGCGGACTGACCGAGATGGCGCCGCCATCGCCCGACTCGTTGCCGATGAACGTCGACCCCGTGACGATCAAGGCCCCAACCGCTTCGATCCCCCCCCCGGCCGCAAGCCCGGTGCCTCCTTTATTCTCGATGAATTCACTGTCGACGACCGTGAGCGGGTCCTTTTCGGAGTGCAGCACGACCCCGCCATAATTCTGGACAAAGGACGTGCGTAGTACGGTCACTTCAGCGAGGGTGTTGAGCGAAGCCACGAACGCGACATTACGCACAAACTCCGAGTCGGCCACCGTCGAGGCGGCGTTGAGCTTCAGCGCCGACCCCACGTCATTGCCTTCGAACCCGCAGCGGTCCACCGACGCTTCTCCGTCGAGCGCGACCATCGGGACCGCGTTGCCGGCGGAGTTGAAGTTGAAGGTGGTGTCGACCAAGGTGGCGGCTTCGGCGTCCACCAGCGGCTGCGCGTTGTGGATGAAGCGGGTGTCGGCCACCGTCAGCGGGCACCCGTTCGTGGTGATCATCGCTCCAACACCGCTGTTGTCCGCGAACGCGCTCTCCTCGACCACTACGGAGTCGCCACCGATGGCGAACAGGACCCCGCCCTCGTTGAACGTCGCCTCGACGCCTCGCGCGACCACCTCTGCGACCCCGGTCGCGTACACCACCCCCACCACACCTACGTTTTCGTCGAGTACTACCCCGTCGAGCACGACGCGCTCGCCTTGGTCGGCGAACATCACGGCACCGACGCTGTCCGACGCGTTCCCCGTGAGTTGGGTGCCGACGAGCGTGACGACCCCGAACAGCTCCAGCGCGATCGCGCCGCCGTCACCCGCTCCAGTGGTGACATTGTGCACAAAGTCCGACTCGGTGTCCGTCCAGGATAGGTCGTACCCATAGACGGCGCCCCCGAGGTCGAACCCGACGCCGTCGCTGAACACGCACCGCGCCGTGTCGAGGGAGCTCCGAACGACCGACAACGCGCCGCCGTTCTGGGCGACCCCGCGATCGAACGTGCTGTCTTCGACAAGCAGCGACGACCCGCTCTCGACCGCCACCGCGGCGCCATACGCCTGCTCGTTGTCGGCGAACGCCGACCCCGTGATCGTCACCTCGCTCGCCGAGGCGAAGATCGCGCCCCCGCCGCCCACGAGGCCGAGGTTGTCCGTGAAGGTGGCGTTGGCGACGGTGAGGGTGCCGTCCGCGATCCAGACCGCCGCGCCCGACGAGACGTCGACACGACTGCCGGTCGCCGACGAGCCCACCCAGGTGACCGTCGCGCTCGTGGCGTACAGCGCGCCCCCCTCGTAGACGGCGTGCGCCCCTACGATCGCGCTGTCATCGAGGTCGATCGACCCTTCGCGCACGTACACCGCGCCGCCGCGATCCGCCGACGAGCCGTCGAAGGTCGACGCCGACACCAAGGCCGAAGCGCCGACCCCGACGTACAGATCCCCGCCATCCAACCCCTCGTTCGCGACGAATTGCACACGCTCGAGGGTGGGCGCGCTCGACCCCGACACCGACACGCCGCCGCCTGACACGCCCGGCCCACCGCTCGCGGTCACGACGAGGTCACGCAGCGCCGGCGACGCCCCGACAATCTCGATCGCCGAGCCGCCCGCGCGCGACACCGTGAAGCCGACCAGCGCCGCGCCGCCGCCTTCACCCGACACAAACCGGGCCCCGGCGATCGAGGTGACCGCCGCGCCGCCCGTGGCTTCGACGTGCACCTCCCGCCCGCTCGGATCGACGATCTCATCGTACGCGCCGGGCGCCACGAGCACCCGGTCCCCCGACGACGACGCCGCCACGGCCGCGCCGATCGACGCGTACGCGCCCGGATCACCCGGATCGACGACCAGGTCGGCCGCGAAGGCGCGCGTGAGGGTCAGGAACAACACCATGATCCGCCGGCGCGAGTGCGCGCCGCACTCTAGCGGATCAGGAGGCCGCCCGCGAGAACCGCGCGGTCAACCAGTACCCGCGCGGAGACGAGCGCACGCGCCCGCCCCACGCCTCGAGGGCCGCCGGCGCCACCGGCGTGACGTGAAACGACCGCAACCACGCCGCGAACGCGCCGCGCGCCACCGCCGGCACCCCGGACAGCGGACCGAAGTCGACGACCACCACCTCGCCGTCCGGCGCGACGCTGCGGGCGGCGTGCGCGATCGCGCCTCGCGGATCCTGGATCATCGACAACGAGTAGCTGAACAGCACGCGGTCGGGCGGGCCGACGAGCCCGTCCAGCGGGGCGTCCTCCGCGAACCCATGGTGGAGCGCCGCCCACGGGCAACGCGCGCGCGCCACGTCGAGCATCGCAGTCGACGCGTCGACGCCGCCGTACGCCGCGTCCGGGCGCAGGCGACGCAGCGCCTCGAGGTTGCGCCCGGTGCCGCACCCGACGTCGACCAACGCGGACCAGCGCTCGTTCGCCAACGACACGAGCACCTCGTCGCGGCCGAGCAGGTAGTACCGACGCGACACGTCGTAGAAGCCACGCGACGCGCCGTAGTACCGATCCAAGAACCGCGCGTGCGCGGCGCGCTCCTCGTGCACCCCCACCTCCGGGCGCGGGCCGTATCGCGAAGACCCGCGCCCGCTCGCGACAACGGCGCGACGCCGACGTCGCCGGCCCGTCACCGCGACACCCGGCCGACAACCCGTCGTGACGTCGGCACCGATCCCACACAAATCAAGCCGGCTCGTCACGTCGCGCGCAGGGTCGCCACATCCGGCACGCAGACCTTGCGCAGGCGCTCCGACCTCGTCACGCCCGCGCGCTTGGGACGCCCTAAAACGGCGGCGCTCCAAGGCAAGGAGGTCCCGTGGTCCACCGCCCGTTCCCCGTGCACACCCCCACCAACCCGCCGCCCGTCGTCGTCCGGCTCGCGCGCGACGCCGACGACGTCGTCGCCGCCCAACGCCTCCGCTACACCGTCTTCAATGAGGACATGGGCCTCGGCCTCGCGCACGCGCTGGAGACCGGCCTCGACCAGGACCGCTGGGACGCCCACTGCGAGCACTTGATCGCCGAACGTGACGGCGACGTGATCGGCACGTACCGGCTGTTGCCGCCCGACGCGGCGGCGCGGCTCGGCCACTACGCCGACGACGAGTTCGACCTGACGACGCTGATGTCCCACGACCTGCGCCTGCTCGAGCTCGGGCGGAGCTGCGTGCGCCCCGACGCGCGCACCGGCGGCGTGATCCTCCAGCTCCTGCGCGGGATCGCCCTCCGACGCCGGCATCATGAAGCCGACGCGCTGATCGGCTGCGTGAGCATCCCCGGGCGGGATCTGCCGCTGCTCCGGCGCGCGTGGGCGCTGTTCGCCGATCGTCACCTGCACCCCTTGTTCCCGCTGGTCACGCCGCGGAGCCCGATCGACGGCCTCGACGACGACGCCGTCCGCCCCGATCCGGCCGTGCTGCACGACCTACCGCCGCTGTTCAAGGCCTACCTGCGGATGGGCGCGCTCGTGTGTGGCCGCCCGACGTGGGACCCGGAGTTCGGCACCACCGACGTGTTCCTGATGCTGACCTCCTCGTCGATGGAGGCGGTGGCGACGCGCTTGCAGAGGGCCGCGTGAGGCTGCGGCGGACGGTCGCCCGCGCCGTCGGCGGCGTGTTCGGGCTGAGCGTCGAGGTGGTCGGCGGGCCGTCGCCTGGGCCGGCCGTGTATGTCGCGAACCACCTCGGATGGCTCGACGTAATCGCGCTCGCGACCCTGCTCGACGGGCCGATCGTCGCCAAGCGGGAGATCGCGTCGTGGCCGCTGCTCGGCCGCCTCATCGCGTCGCTCGGCGCCGTGTTCGTCGACCGCGACGTCCCCTACCGCGTGCTGCGCTTCCTCGCCGAGGGTGAAGCCGCGCTCCGCGCCGGGCACTCGGTGCTGGTGTTCCCCGAGGGCACGTCCGGAGACGGCGCGATCCCCCGCCCGTTCCGGACCGGCGCGTTCGCGCTCGCCAAGCGGGTCGACGGGACGCCGATCGTGCCGATCCACGTCGCGGTCGCGCGGGTCGGGGGTGTGCCGGCCGACGCGGCGAGCGCCCGCGACATGTGCTGGGTCGGCGACGAGGCGCTCGTGCCGAGCCTCGGGCGCGTGCTGCGGCGCGGGAGCGTCGCCCTGCGGGTCGCGTTCGGCCCGCCCATCGACCCCACCGATCTCGACCGCAAGCACCTCGCGCGCGTGGCTCACGACGCCGTGCGCGCCCTCGCCCCGGAGGTTCCCCATGCGTCTGCGTGACGCGCTGTATGCGCGTGTGTTCGTCACCGTGCCGGTCTACGACATCCTGTACGAAGACAGCGAGGTCGACGGGGTCGTGCTCGACGTCGACGGCGACTCCGACGTCCTGTCGATCGGCGCCGCGGGCTGCGGGGTCGCTGGGCTGGCGCGGTTTCGGCCGCGCTCCATCGACGTGGTCGACATCAACCCGCACCACCTCGCCCTCGCCGCGCTCAAGCTGCAGGCGGTGACCGATCTCGAGGACCACGCCGCGCTCATCGACCTGTTCGCGCGCCCGCGGCCGTCGTCGCTGGACCGCGTCGCGGCGCTCGCGCGGCGGTTGCCCGACCCGATCGCGGCGTACTGGTCGTCGAGCCGTCGCCGCTCGTTGCTCACGCACGGCCTGACGGCGCGGATGCTCGGGGTCCTGCGGGCGGCGTCGTTCGTCGACGAGGCGTGGCTGCGCGCGCAGGCCATGGCGACGCCCGAGCAGCGCCGGCTCGCCCTGGAAGACCGGATCATGCCCGTCTTGCGCAACCCGGTCGTCTCGCGGTTGTTGACGTCGCCGCTGCAGCTGCTCGCCCTCGGCATCAACTTCCAGCAGCGCGATCGGCTCGTCGCCGCGCAGGGGGCGCCGCTCCAGTTCATCGAGGATCACCTGCGCCGGCTCGCGGGCACCGACCTGACGACGAACTGGTTCGCCTGGTACGCCGTCACCGGCGGGTACGACGTGACCACGCCCGACGCGATGCCGCCGTTCCTCCGCGCGGACAGCCACGCGCGCTCGCTCGGCTGGCGCGGCGCCCGGCGCTTCACCCACGGGTCGATCCTGACGACGCTCGAGCGCGCGCGCCCCGGTCAGTACAGCCACGTCACCCTGTGCGACGCGCCCGACTGGATGAGCGACAAGCAGCAAGAGACGTTGCTCCAAGGCATTCGGCGGTCGACCCGCCCCGGCGCGACCGTGCTGGTGCGGTCCGTCGAGGCCGAGCCGTGGGTCGAGCGGCACGCCGCGGGGCGCACGCTGCAGTGGGACCAAGAGGCGTCGAGCTGGGCGACGCGCCAGGACCGCAGTCGTCAGTACAACCGCGTCGACGTCTACCGGCGCGCCGCGTCGCTGTGACCGCGTAGCGGGCTCCCGGGTTGCGCCGCTGCTGGGGCCACGCTAACGTACAACCAAATGGTTGTACGTTACGACTCCGAGCATGAAGAGGCCCTCGACCAGCTGTTTCGGGCGCTGGCCGACCGGACGCGGCGCGACATCCTGCGCCGCACGATGGTCGGCGAGGCGTCGATCAGCACGTTGGCCGCCGACTACGCGATGTCGTTCGCCGCGGTGCAGAAGCACGTCGCGGTGCTCGAAGCCGCTGGCCTCGTCGTCAAGAGCCCGCAGGGTCGTGAGCGGGTCGTTCGGGCCGAGCCCGAGCGGGTCGCCGAGGCCCGCGCTGCGCTGGCCGCGCTCGAAGCGCTGTGGCACCACCGATTGTCTCGCCTCGACGAGCTGTTCGCCGAGGATCCCCCGTCGCCCTGCAAGGAGCCCTGATGCCCGTCTCGTCCGTCACGTCGGACCTCGAGTCCCTCACCATCACCGCCGTGGGCAGCTACCCGGTGCCCGTCGAGCGCTTGTGGGCGGCGTGGGCCGATCCGCGCCAGCTCGAGCGCTTCTGGGGCCCGCCGACCTGGCCGGCCACGTTCATGCGCCACGATCTCCGGGCGGGCGGTCGGAGCGACTACGCGATGACGGGGCCGAACGGGGAGTCGTCCCGTGGTTACTGGCTCGTCGAGGAGGCCCACGCGCCCGAGCGGTTCGTCGTACACGACGGGTTCGCCGACGCCGACGGTCACCCGAACGACGACCTGCCCACTACGCGCATGGAGGTGACGTTCGAAGCTACGGCCGGCGGCGCGCGGTTCGTAGCGGTGTCGACGTTCTCGAGCCTCGACGCGATGCAGGCCGTGCTCGCGATGGGCGTCGTCGAGGGCTTCACGAGCGCGCTCGCCCAGATGGACGACGTGCTCGCCGACCTGCGGGAAGCGACCGCGCACGCCACCCTCGAGCGCCTGGACGCCACCCACGCGCGCGTCGTGCGCGACGTGCGCGGCACGATCCACCAGGTGTGGCGCGCCCACCACGACGCGGGGCTGATGCGGCGGTGGATGTTGGGGCCGGACGGTTGGACGATGCCGGTGTGTGAGGTCGCGGTCGAGGTCGGGCAGACGTACCGGTATGAGTGGGAGAGCGAGGCGGGCGAGGGCCGGTTCGGCTTCGTCGGCGAGCTGGTGGCGCACGAGCCGCCGCGTCGCGCCGTCACCACCGAGCAGATGATCGGCGTCGAAGGCCCCCCGGTGCGCAACGAGCTGGTGTTGGTCCCGTTGCCGGCGGGGCGCACGCGCGTCACCGTGACGATCAGCTACCCGTCCGAGGAGCTCGCGGACATGATCCTCGCGACGGGCATGGTCGACGGGATGGAGGCGTCGTACGCGCGGTTGGAGGCGACGATCTCCGGCTGACGCCGGTCCACGGCGGCTGAACGGCGCGGGCGCCAGGTCGATCACATTCCGCCACCGACGACGGCACGCCGAGACCGGGCGTTGCTGGCTCATCCTCGCTCACCCCCCAAACCGGGGTCAGGTCGATCACTTTCGAATTCCGGCCTCCATGACCCGATACCCGGCGTTCTCCCGTCGCCGAACGCCGCAGATCGAAAGTGATCGACCTGACCCCTGGATTGACCCCTGGATCGGGCGGGTGACCCCTGGATCGGGCGGGCGCCGATGTGCCAGGTACACCCTGGTGATCGCCCCGCTCGAATCTGAGTCTCCCTGCCGAGCCTCCGCGGTGCAAGGTCGATCACATTCCGCCACCGACGACGGCACGCCGAGACCGGGCGTTCCTGGCTCCTCCTCGCCCACCCCCCAAACCGGGGTCAGGTC
>CAIUDO010000032.1 GCA_903897935.1 uncultured Pseudomonadota bacterium | reverse complement strand
GTCGTCGCCGAGCACCTCGAGCGCCTCCAACGCACCGTACGGGTAGAACGCGATCTCGAGCACCTCGAACGTGTTGGGCGACGACGGATCCGACGAGAAGTAGAAGGTCGGCGGCGACGCGATGGTCGACCCGACGGCGGCGAACCCGAACGACCAGGGCTGCACGTCCATCATCTGGCGCCCGAGGTCGTCGTCTTCGAGGAACGACGCCCCGCCGTCCGCGCTGTAGC
Organism: uncultured Pseudomonadota bacterium; assembly: GCA_903897935.1. Taxonomy (GTDB): domain Bacteria; phylum Myxococcota_A; class UBA796; order UBA796; genus CAIUDO01. The sequence continues at coordinate 3,231 of CAIUDO010000032.1, read as the reverse complement.
CGAAGGTGCCCGACGTGGTGGAGTCGGCGATCGCCCACGCGCCGTCGTTGGAGAACGCGATGTTCTCGGCGTCGGCGAGGCGCATGAACGGCGACGAACCGCTGTACTCGAGCATGGTCGACAGCTGCATCGAGTCGGTGTCGAGCGCGTAGACGAGCGCGTCGTAGCCGCTGGCCGCCTCGCCGCCGGCCAACCACAGCCGGCCGTCAGGGCCACGCTCGACGTCGTTGAGGTGGAAGCCGTCCATCCCGACGGACACGAACGGCGACTCCGGCGACTCCGCGTAGAACACCCCGGTGTCGGCGCCGCAGCCGAGCCATAGCGAGCCGTCCAGGTCGGCGTACACGACCTCGGTGCGGTAGCCGGCGCACGGGCTCGACAGCGCCTTCCACGCCGACACGGGCTCGGTGGGCTCGGTGTCTTCCGTGGGCTCGGTGTCTTCCGTGGGCTCGGTGCCTCCGGTGGGCTCGCCCTCGGTGTCGTCGGTGGGGCGCGGATCGGTGTCCACACCCTCGGGGGTGCCATCGCCGACGCCGGTGTCGCCGGTCTCGGTCGGGGCGATCACGATCTCGCAGGCGCAGAGAGCAGACACGAAAAAGCCAAGAGAGAGCATACGAATCACGGTGGCCTCCAGGTTGGGACGGCGCCTCGCCGTCGCCCCATGCATGTAGGCGGTCCGACCCCTCGCGCCGACGGGTCAGGCGGAAGCCTGGGCCGCCCAGTCGTATTGTTCGGCGTTGCTACTGGCTTGTCGCGGCGACTCGCGGGTGCCGACCGGTGGGGATAGGCTGTCGCGCGGGCCACCGCCCGGAGTCGGGCGGAAGCGCGAAGGAGTGCCCCCATGGCTCGCGGCTCGACCGTCTACACCTTCGACGTCAACCTCTCCGACGTCGATCGCGGCGTCTATGCGGCGCTCGCGCTCAAGGTCGCGCAGCACCCGTCCGAGAGCGAGGCGTACCTGGTCACACGAATCCTGGCGTATGCCCTCGAGTACCAGGAGGGCATCGCGTTCTCGCCGGGCTTGTCGTCCGCGGAGGACCCGGCGCTGTGGGTGCACGACCTCACCGGGGTCCGCACCGCGTGGATCGAGGTGGGGAGCCCCGACGCGGCGCGGCTGCACAAAGCGAGCAAGGCCGCCGATCGGGTCGCGGTCTACAACCACAACGAGCCGGGCGGGTGGCTCGACGGGCTGCGCTCGGCGCGGATCCACGAGGGCGGCAAGGTGCACCTGTTCCTGCTCGCGCGGCAGGTCATCCTCGACGTCGCGGCGAGCATCGAGCGCCGCAACGTGTGGAGCTTGTCGCGGATGGACGGGCTCGTGTACCTCGACACCGAGGCTGGCTCGTTCACGCTCGAGGTTCGTCGCACGCCGCTCGTCGCGACGTAGGGCCGCGGGAGGGCCGTTGTTCCGACACTTGATACGCGTTCGGTACCACGAGTGCGACCCGCAGGGGATCGTGTTCAACGCGCGGTGGGGTGAGTGGGTGGACCACGCCACCACCGCGTTCGTCACGCGACGGTGCGGCGCCGGCTTCGATTGGCGCCTGGTGCGGCAAGAGCTCACCTGGGCCGCGCCCGCCCGGTTCGGCGACGTCGTCGTGCTGCGTCCCACCGTCCAAGACATGGGACGAAGCTCGTTCGTCGTCCATACGACGCTCCACCGGTTCGGCGACGGCGCGCCGCTCGGCGCTGCCACCACCACGTACGTCGCGGTCGCCGGCGACATCGCGTCCCCGCTCTCCGACGCGCGCCGCGCCGCCCTGCGCGCGGAGGATGGGCTCGTGATCGTCGACGAGGCCGACGTCGGTGGGGGCGAGGTGATCCGGCACGTAGGCGCGGCGCAGCGCACGACCACCCCATGGCGCAACGGCGGCGGGATCACGCACGAGCTGCTCCGCGAGGGCGACGGCCCGTGTGGGTTCGGGCTGCGGCTCTCGATCGCCGAGGTCGCGTCCGACGGGCCGTTCTCGTCGTTCCCAGGGGTCGACCGTGTGATCGTGCTGCTCGATGGCGCCGGCCTGCGCCTCACCCGCGGCCCGCTCGAGGTCCGGTTGGACACGCCTGGGGTTCCGTTCGCGTTTCACGGCGAAGATCCATGGCACGGCGCGCTGATCGACGGGCCGACGCTCGACTTCAACGTCATGACCACGCGCGGTCGGCCGGCCTCCGTGACGTTGGAGGCGGGTAAAGTGACCGGCCGCTTCGTGCTCGCGCTCGCCGACGGCACGATCGGGCGAGCGCAGGTCGCGCGCCACGACCTCGTCGAGGTGGACGGGCCTGTCCGCGTCGACGCGCCGTCGCTCGTGGTGCGCGCCTGAGCGGGGTCACCGGCGCCCGAACGCCGCCCAGCCCTGGCGTCGCAGCGCGCTCATCGCCTCGTCCAGCCACCCGGCCTCGGGCCCGTCCGACCACGGCGACCACGCCGGCGCCCACCGGAGCTGCGCGCGGTCACACCAGTTGACGAGCTGCAGCCGCACCGGCTCCGCGCGATGGCCCGGGCCGGCGGCGACCCAGTAGCCACCGTCCCGCGCGACCGGCGCCGCGGCGACCCCCGCGACCAACAACGGCGACGGACCGTCGACGCGGGCCCACACCGCCCCGACGTCGAGCGTGACCCACGAGGGCGCCGCGAACCCCCCCTTCGCCGCGTCCAACGCCGACTTTACCGACGCCCCGCTGACCTCGGAGAGCGGCACCGACCGCGACGGGCCGTCGCCGCGCAGCGCGGGCGCGTGCTCACCGATGACGAGCGTGCCCCCCCGAGGCAACAGCACCGAGCGCAGGGCGGCGACGGCGTCGTCGACCCGACCTAGCGTCGAGGTCGGGCTGTTCGCCCCCACCGGCGACCACAGATCAGACCACGGCGCGACCCGCAGCCCGACGACGCGGCCCACCACGCGCCCCTACTCGTAGTCCTCGAGCGGCGGGCACGAGCACACGAGGTGCTTGTCGCCGTAGACGTTGTCGACGCGGCGCACGGTGGGCCAGTACTTGTCGCCGCGCGTCCACGCCGTCGGATAGACCGCATCCTCCCGGCTGTACGCGTGATCCCACGCCGACGCGATCACGCACTTGGCGGTGTGCGGCGCGTTCTTGAGCGGGTTGTCTTCACGATCGGCGCGGCCATCCTCGATCGCCTGAATCTCGGCGCGGATCTGCACCATCGCCTCGATGAAGCGATCCAGCTCGCCCTTGCCCTCGCTCTCGGTCGGCTCGACCATCAGCGTGCCG
>CAIUDO010000031.1 GCA_903897935.1 uncultured Pseudomonadota bacterium | reverse complement strand
GCCCGCGACCCCAGGGCACACCACCGACCCCATGTACTCGTCGTTCGACCGGTCCCCAGGCGTGATCCCGTCGACGTCTACGTTGTACGACGCCGCGCTCCACGTCCAGCCGCCGTCCCACGGCTCGCTGCCGTCCGCGCCCCACCCGAGCTCCACCCCGATCCCGGCGCCGACCCCGGCGCCCACCGTCACGCCCTCGTGGTACACCCACACGTACACCATCGGGGACGTCGCCCCCGCGGCCGCCGTGATCGAGCACGGCCACTGCACGTGGCAGTAGTCTACCGGGACCACCGGGGGCGGCGTGGTGTCGGTCTCGGAGTCGGTGTCGATGATGATGGTGTCGGTGTCGGTGTCCGAATCCGTGTCGGCGTCCGAATCCGTGTCGGCGTCCGAATCCGTGTCGGCGTCGGCGTCCGAATCCGTGTCGGCGTCGGTGTCCGAGTCGGTGTCGGTGTCGGCGTCCGTGTCGGCGTCCGTGTCGGTGTCCGCGTACGACGGCTGCCCCGTCTCCCACGGGAACCGCAGCTCCGGCTGCGCCGTCTCCGCGTACGGCTTGAGCCCGCAGCCGGATCCGACGACGGCGACGAGATAGAAGACCGCGCGCCGTGTGCTGGCCATCGTCCCTCCTGCGCGCGCCGGCCGCGCTTGCCCGGTCAGTGACTCACGTTAGAGTCACCATAACACGGCCCGCGCGGGGCCGCGCGTCTAGCGGGGAAGGCATGTCGGTTCGTAACGCCCGGTCCACGAGCGCAGGCGCGCGGTTCGAGGCGCTCGTCAGCCAGCTCGAGGGCCTCGGCATGACCCACAACGAGGCCATCGCGTGGCTCACGCTCGTCGAAGACGAGTCCGGCGAGGGGTGCACCGGCTACGAAGTCGCAGCTCGGTCCGCCATTCCGCGCAGCGCGGTGTACGGCGTGCTCCGCCGCCTCGAGGAGATGGGCGCCGCGTTCGCGTGGGGCACCGGCCCGGTCCGCTACAGCGCCACCCCGCCGGCGGACTTCGTCGATCAGCTCCGCCGCGCGCACGAAGGCTCGCTCGGCGCCCTCGCCGAAGGCCTCGCCGCCCTCCCCAAGCGCAGCCGCCCCGAGCCGGTGTGGATCCTCCCGCGGTACGACGAGGTGATGGCGCGCGCCGGCGCCATGCTGCTCGGCGCGAAGCGGTCGGTGTACCTGTCGGCGTGGCCGCGTGAGCTGCGCCGCTTGAAGGCCGATCTCGACCGCCTGCCCCCCGAGGTCGCGCACCGCGTCGTGCACAGCCCGGCGTTGGTCCCCGCGGATCTCGTGCCCGCCGGGTTCTCGTGCTGGTCGGACGATGAGCCCGAGATCGGCCCGCGCGCCGCGTGGTCCCACAAGCTCATCCTCGTCATCGACCACCACGAGGCGCTCATCGGCGGCTCCGAGCCCGAGGCCGACAACCACGCGGTGTGGACCACCAACCCCTCGATCGTCGACGTCGCGACGAACCACCTCATCCTCGACCTCACGCTGCTCGCCCGCCGCCGCGACCTCGACTGCGGGCCGATCGTCGCGCCGATGATGCGGCCGCACCTCCCGCGAGATGACTGACCGGCTCGTGCTCATCGCCGTCGTCGGGCTCGGCTGCGCGCGCCCGCCCGAGCGATCATGCGCGTCCACCCTTTGGTATCTGGGTGACGGCTCCGAAGTGTCCGCGGTGGGCGACTGGAACGACTGGTCGGTCGGCGTCGACCCGCTCGTGCAGGGCCCCGACGGCGCGTGGAGCGTCACGCTCGACCTCGAGCCTGGCGACTACACCTACGCGCTCTCGGTCGACGGCGAGTGGGTGGCCGACGCCCTGCAACCCCTCATGTCGTTCGACGACCCGATCACGGCCGAGCTGTCGCTGCTTCGGGTCGAAGATTGCGCCGAGCCCGCGTTCGAGGTGTCGTCGGCGACCGCGACGGCCGACGGCACGTTGCAGGTTGTCGCTGGCTTCTTACGCGCCGAGGGGGGCCCGCCGCTCGATCCCCGCTCGGTCACCGCCACCCGGGTCGACGGCGCGCCGCTGTCGTTCGAGGCCGATCCGCGCACCGGGATCGTGCGCGTGCTGCAGCGGGGGTTGCCGGCCGGCAAGCACACCGTGCTGCTGTCCGGCGCGGACGTCGACGGCCGCGTGGCCGAGGTCCGGGTGCCGGTCTGGGTGGAGGCGTCGCCGTTCTTGTGGGAAGACGCCATCATCTACCAGGTCATGGTCGACCGCTTCGCTACGGCCACGGGCCCGGTCGTCGCGCCCGAAGCCGGCGTCGGCGGGCGGCTCGGCGGCACGATCGCCGGGCTCACGCGCGTCCTCGACGAGGGCTGGTTCGACGCTCTTGGCGCCAACGTCGTGTGGATCTCGCCGATGGCGCGTAACCCGGACGGGTGGTGGCCCGGCCTCGACGGCAACCTGTACCAGGGCTACCACGGCTACTGGCAAGTCTCCGTGGACGAGGTCGAGCCGGCGTTTGGCACCGAGGACGAGCTGCGCGCGTTCGTCGATCGCGCCCATGCGCGCGGCATCCGCGTCCTGCTCGACGTGGTGCCGAACCACGTGCACGAGCAGCACCCGTACTACGTCGACCACCCGGACTGGTTCCACGGCGCCCCCGAGTGTGTGTGTGGTAACTACGACTGTCCGTGGTACGGCGACATCGAGTCGTGCTGGTTCACCGACTACCTGCCGGATTTCGACTGGACGGCGCCCGGGGTGCCCGATCAGGTCGTCGGCGACGCGATCGCGTGGGCCGAGCGCTTCGACCTCGACGGCTTCCGGGTCGACGCGGTCCCGATGATGCCGCGCGCCGCGCTGCGCCTGCTCGTCTACGCGTCGCGGCGCCGGTTGGAGGCGGGCGGGGCGCGCTTCTACACGCTCGGCGAGAGCTACACCGGCGCCGACGGCGCGCCGTACATCCGGGCGAACCTCGGCCCGTTCGGCCTCGACGGCCAGTTTGAGTTCACGTCGTTGTGGTCGCTGCGTGACTGGGCGGCGGGCTACGGCGACGCCGAGGCCTACGTCGACGCGCTCGACGAAGCGGCCGCCGCGTGGGCGGGCTCGGGCTCCACCATGGCGCCGTTCGTATCGAATCACGACATGCCGCGGTTCTTGTCGGTGGCGGCGGGTGATGACGTGTCGGACGCCTGGGGCGCGCCGCCTCCCCAGCCCACCGACGCCGCGCCGTACGAGCGCCAGCTGCTCGCGTACGCCGCCGTGCTCACCCTCCCCGGCGCCCCGGTGCTCTACTACGGCGACGAGGTCGGGCTCGCCGGGGCAGGGGACCCGGATTGTCGGCGTCCGATGCCGTGGGGCACCGACGTGCCCGCGCCCGCTGGCCCGTTGCTCGACGGCCTGCGGCGGCTCGGCGTCGCGCGGTCGTGCGCGCCCGCGCTGCGTCATGGCGCACGAACCTCCTTGGTCGCCGACGGCCCCGCGCTGGCGTGGCTGCGCGACGACGGCGGGGGCGCCCCGGTGTGGTTCGTCGCCAACGCGTCCGACGCCGCGGTGACCGTCGACGTCCCGCTGCCGTCCACGATGTCGTCGCCGCCGGGCGCGTCGTTTCGAGACGTCGTCGTCGGCGTCGACACCGTGACCGCGTCCCCCGGTGACGTGGTCACCCTCACGCTCGGGCCGCGATCGGCCCGGGTCTTCCTCCCTGAATCGCTCGCGTGCCCCCTGGGGGAGTCATGATCGTCGCGTTGGCCGTGCTGGCCGCCTGCAACCGCACCCCGGAGTGCTACGCGCCCGACTGCGAAGTGCCGGAGACGCCGTGGGATCCAGGGTCTCCCGCCGAAGAGGGCGGGGGCGGCTCCGGGTACGGCTACGGCGACACGGACACCGACCCCGGCACCGAGCCCGAGCTGCCGCGCGAGATCCTCACGGTTCGAAGCTGCGACGTCACGATCCGCTACCCCGACGACGGCCGCGCGGTGCAGGTCGCCGGCACGTTCAACGGCTGGACGCCGGTGAGCCTGACCGGCCCCGACGAAGACGGCGTGTTGTCGGCGTCCTTGGGTGCGCTCGCGCCGGGTGTGTACGGGTACAAGCTACTGTTTGACGGCGTCTTCGAGTCCGCGCCCCCTGAGAACGTCTACACGATGTGGGACGACGGGAGCGAGAACCGGGCGTTGTACGTCGGTGATTGTGACGTGCCCCTGCTGCAGACCGTCAGCGCGAGCGCGACGCCCGACGGCCGGGTGGAGGCGGTCGTGCAGGTGGCGCTCGCCGCCGACGAAGCCCCGGTCGACCCGTCGTCGGTCACGGTGCGGCTAGGGGACGAGGTCGTGCCCGCTGAGGTCGGCGCCGACGGGCTCATCGAGGTGGATGTCTCCGGGCTGCCCGCGGGCAAGCACTCGCTCCGGGTGTGGGCCGCCGACACGTCCGGCCGCCGCGCCGAGAACGAGCCGCTGTTCGTGCCGTTGTGGGTCGAAGACGAAGCGTTCGACTGGCGGGACGGCCTCATGTACTTCGCGTTCGTCGACCGCTTTCGGAACGGCGATTGGGGCGAAGCGCCGCTCTATCCCGACATCACGACGGTCACGGAGTGCGCGGACTACCAGGGCGGGGACTACCTCGGCGTCATCCACGCGATCGAGGAGGGCTACTTCGACGAGCTCGGCGTGCGCACGATCTGGCTCAGCCCGTCGTACGAGAACCCGGACGAGGGCTTCGTCGGCGCCGACGGGGTGCACTGGTTCAGCGGCTACCACGGATACTGGCCGATCGACCCGCTGTACCCGGAGTCGCGCCTGGGCGACGTCGACGCGACGTCCGACGAGCGCCTGCGTGAGCTGGTCGCGGTCGCGCACGAGCACGGCATCCGCGTGCTGTTCGACCTCGTGCTCAACCACGTGCACGAAGACCACGTCTACGCCGACGAGCACCCGGAGTGGTTCGGCGACGGCTGTGTGTGCGGCACGACGGGCTGCGGCTGGGAGGAGAAGCCGGTCGAGTGCTGGTTCACCGAGTATCTGCCGGATTTGAACTACAAGAACCCCGACGTGACGTCGCGCGTGCTCGACGACACCATGCGCCTGATCGAGACCTACGACGTCGACGCGGTGCGCATCGACGCCGCCAAGCACATGGACCACGTCATCATGCGCAGCTTGTCGCTCCGCCTGCGGGACACCTACGAAGCGGGCGGCGGCGCGGAGTTCTACCTGGTCGGCGAGACGTTCACCGGCGACCACGGGCTGATCATGGACTACGTCGGCGACGCCGAGCTCGACGGGCAGTACGACTTCCCGCTCTACTTCACGCTGCGGGAGGTGTTCGTGAACGGGCAGCCGTTCACCACGCTCGAAGGCGCGGTCGCGACCGGGGAGTCGTTCTGGGGCGACGCCGTGATGTCGCCGTTCATCGGCAACCACGACGTCGAGCGGTTCGCCACCGACGTCACCGGGGCGGCGGGCGACTGCTGGACGGGCTGGCTCGACGACCCGATGCGGGACGGCGGATCGTCGATCAACCAGTGGGACCTGATCAACAAGGCGTCGATGGCGCTCGCGTTCGTCATGACGCAGCCGGGCGTGCCGTTGCTGTACTACGGCGACGAGATCGGCCTGCACGGCGCGGGCGACCCCGACAACCGGCGCTTGATGTCGTTCGCGCCTTACTTGTCAGCGAACCAGGACGAGCTGCTCGGGCGCGTGCAGGCGATCAGCAAGGCCCGTCAGGCGAGCCCCGCGATCCGCTACGGTGCGCGTCGCCAGCTCTGGGTGGAGGGCGACCTGTACGTGTACGCGCGGGACGCCGGGGGCGGGGAGGCGGCGATCATCGCGATGAACCGCGGGGGCAGCCGGACGTTGAGCGTCTCGGCCGCCGGCCTCGGGCTCGAGGGCGCCACCCTCACCTCAGCGGTCAGCGCGCGTACGATCACGGTGGGCGGCGACGGATCGTTCAGCCTCACGTTGGACCCGTGGGAGTACGCCATCTTCTTGCCGTGACGGCGCGCGTGCCGGGCGAGCGCCGCCCGGTCGCGATACCCGGCAGCGGGAGGGTTGATGGACCACGCGGAGTGGACCCCGACCGGGCGCAGAATCTCCGGACCGTCCGCTGATCTCGTCGAGGTGGTGCTCCCGGGCGGCGGCATCGGGACGGCGCTCGAATTCCACCCGGCGTGGCACGGCGACCCGACGTTGGTGGCGGCTACGCGCCTCGGCGGCAGCTTCTTGGAGATGCCGATGGTGGTCGGGCTGGTCGACCTGATCGCGGCCGATCCGGACGTCGGGCGCTGCATCTACCGCACCGGGGAGGTGCGGTCGGTCGCCGAGCTGCTGCACCACGCGCGGGTGGAGGGCAAGAAGGTCAGCCGGCTGGCGTGCCTGCAGCTCGTGGCGCTCGCGGCGGAGATCCTCGAAGAAGGCGCCGAGACGGGCGCCGGGCAGGGCGTGTTCTCGCACGGCGACCTCAACCCGTGGCGGCTCACGGTGCGGGCGTCCGGCGAGGTGCAGATCATCGGCTACGGGGTGCCGTGCCCGGACGCGCGGGCGTCGGTGCTGGACCGGTCGCGGCCGCCGCGCGTCGACGCGATCCGGTACGCGCCGCCCGAGCGGCTGCTCGGCGCCCCGGAAGACGCGTCGTCGGACGTGTACTCGTTGGTGCTGGTCGTGGTCGAGCTGATGCGCGGCGCGCCGCTGATCGACGGCACCGCCGACGAGGTGCGGGAGGCCATCACGGGCGGGCACGCCGCGCGGATGTTGTCGAAGCTGGCGTCCGAGCTGGGCGCGCCGGTGGTGAAGGTGCTGGCGCCGGCGCTCGCGTTTGATCCAGCGGCCCGCTACGAGAGCGGGTTCGCGCTGTCGGCGGCGGTGACGGAGCTGCTCGCCGGGGTGCGCGGCGGGGCCGACCTCGCGGCGGCGGTCGCGCCGGTGTTCGCGGCGTCCGAAGGCCGCTTGCTCGACGTCCCGGGGGCCCGGGCGCCCGCTGCGCGGTCGGTCGCGCCGGTCGCCGCGCCTGCGACGGCGGCGCCGGTGGCAG
>CAIUDO010000030.1 GCA_903897935.1 uncultured Pseudomonadota bacterium | reverse complement strand
TGACCGTCACCTTGGAGCAACCCACCGTGCCGCGCCTGCGGCAGCTGTTCCGCTACCTCAAGATGTTCCGCCTGCTCGCGACCGCGCGGCGCGACCCAAGCTCGGGCGCGCTCACCCTGGTGGTCGAAGGGCCGCTCGCGTTGTTCCGCCAGGCGAGCCGATACGGCCTGCAGCTCGCGAACTTCCTCGGCGCGCTCGCGCTCCAGGACCGCTGGTCCCTCACCGCGACCCTGGTCGACGGCCGCAGCCAGTCCACCCTGGAGCTGTCGTCGTCCGACGGACTCGTGTCGCACTACCAGGACCACGGGGCGTGGGAGAGCAAGGAGCAAGCCTGGTTTCGCGAGCGGTTCGCCGCGACCCGCACCGACTGGACCCTGGACGACCGGGTGAGCCCGATCGACCTGGGCGGCGAGGCGGTGGTGCTCCCCGACTTCGCGCTCCGCCACGGCGACCGCGTCGCGTGGGTCGAGATCGTGGGGTTCTGGCGCCGGGAGTGGCTGGAGCGCCGCGTGGCGTTGTTGGCGCGGTTCGGGCCCGGCAACCTCGTGCTCGCGGTGTCCCGCAAGCTGGCGACCGAGCTCGACGCCGCGCTGCCGCAAGAGGTGGTCGCGTTCGCCGAGGTGGTGCCCGTCAAGGACGTGATCGCGGCCGCGGAGCGGGTCGCGCGCTGACCCGAGCGTGCCCGTCGACCCGCCGCCCACGCAGCGACGAAACGAAAAAAGGCCACCAGAGCGGAACCTCTGGTGGCCAGTTTCTCTCGGCTCGGCGGAGCGCGAACGCGCCGACGACCCGATCGTGGTGACGTGTCGAACCCAAAGGAGGCACCTGAAAGGGCGAGGTCTCACCGCGCGCCTGAGCGCACGGTTCTCGCACGGCTCGGGCGAACCCGAGCTACCGAACATCACTCCGTCTTCGAGGCCGGCTCCGCACACGCCGCATCGCTGCGGCGTGGTTCCCGGGTTTGCACCCGGCTGCGTAACGGCTCACCTCGACCGCGTCGGTTGGCTTCGACGCTCACCCTCCTGGCCTTGACCGTCTCCGGCCGGACCCGCGAGGACCCCTCGAGGTGGCGCCGGCGGTCGTGGCTCGCGCCCCGGACCGTCCCGCTCCTCCTTACGTTTCGTGCTGCTCGTTCGTGCGCGCGACGCTCGCTCGAGCAAAGGCTCCTGGTGCTTCGCCTCGCGGCGCTCCACCCTGGTCCCCCTGCTCACCCCTCCGGTCTGCCTGCTTCGCCCCTCCGCCGTCTCTCGAACCCGTCGTCCACTTCGTCCGCGACCGGTCGCCCGGTCCCGCACGCGCCGTGCCGCTGCCACGCGACACAGTCTCGGTCCACCCTCGTGGTTCTCTCACCACCTCGGCGGCTTGCTCCGACGAATCCTCGCCGGGGTCTTGCACCCGGCTCCGGCCATGGGGTTCGAGACGTGCTCGGCCCGTCACCGCCTCTCGACGACGACGACGCCTCACCTCCGCCTCGCTCCCGACCCTCCGAAGGCTTGCTCCCGTTGGCCAGCCGTGACCGCGTCACCGAGCACCACCCGAAGGCGTCGCTCGTTCACCGCGCTCCCCTTCCCTCATGCCGTTACGCCGTAGCGCGCGACTTCAGGGCCTTGCTCCGACCTACGATCCGCTTGCGCTCACCACTCTTGCGAATGGCGACGCGCGCCCGTTCCTCCCATGGGTTTTTGCTTCGTGTGTCAAGCCGCCCGCGACCGGTCACCCGAACGCGTCGAGCCCGAAGGCCCGTGGCGGACAGCCTGCCCGAAGGCTGGCCTCTGCTCACCCCCGCTTCGCCCGAAGGCGCGCGCTCGATCGAGCAGGCAGCCCCTCCGCCGACGCGACGCTCGTTCACGCGAGCCGCAGACGTTACCGCCCGTTGCTCACGCGCCCGCGCGCGTTCCGACCGTTGACCGAGGGACCAAGGAGCCATCGCGACGCCGTTGCCGGCTGTTCGAGACTCCAGGGTGTAGCTCCGAAGAGCGACACCAGACACACGAAGTTGCGACGTCAAAGAACGCCCGAGGGCGTCCCCCTCGGTCGGCATCGGGTTCGACCCCGTCACCTGCAAAACCGTAGTGCAGCGGCCGTGCCAAGCGCCCGCCGCTGGAAAGAGACGGGACCATCGTAAGCCGACCGGCATCACTATGCCCACGATCCTCGGCGTCAGAGCGTCACCGGCACCGGGAACCACGACGTATCGCCGCTACGCACGCGGCACTGGCGTGCCCGGTCGGCATGTGCTTGCCCACCCTCGAACGACGGCCGACCTTTGCCAACGTCAGGGGCGTGAAGTAAGTGCGCGCCATGCCAAGTCTTTATCTGCACGTTCTGACAGACATTCCCGGCCAACGGGACATGGCGCTCACGCCACAGCCGCTCCACATCGGCCGTGCGAAGTCCAACCACCTCAGCGTCGAGGACGACCACGTGTCGTGGATGCACGCGATGGTGTGGTTGGAGTTCGGGACGGCGTGGATCAAAGACCTCGGATCGACGAACGGCACGTTCGTGAACGGAGAGCGCGTCACCGGCGGCGGCGGTGTGCAGCTCGCCCCCGGCGACAAGGTCAACCTCGGCCCCAACGTGCAGCTCGAGCTCCGCGGCACCGCCGATCGGCTGGCGCGCCGGTCGTTCGGCCTCGTCGACGACACTACCCAGCGCACCCACGAGATCCGCTCGGACCGCTTCGTCATCGGCGACGGCCCGGACGCCGATCTGACGGCATCGACGGTCACCGATCCCGTCGTGCTCATGGTGCACGGCCAAGAGCTGTGGATGGGCGTCGGCGGCGAAGACCGCCAGGTCGCGGTCGGCGAGACCCTGAAGATCGGCCCCGTGAGCCTACGCGTCGTCGTCATCGGTGACAGCCGCCAGCCGACGACGGCGGATCAAGCTCGCTATACGTCGTACGTGCTGGCCGCTACCCTCGCGGGGCCGACGGGCCCGGAGGCCGTGGTGACCTGCGATCAGAGCGGCAGCCGCTGCGAGCTCACGGGCAACCGCGCCGTGTTGCTCTACGTGCTCGGCAAGGCCTGGCGGGCAGAGTCCGAGCTCCCGACCGTTGGCAGCATCGAGGAGCGCGGCTGGCGCGCCGACGAAGACGTGGCGACCGACATCTGGGGCCGCGCCGCGCACAACTTTGACGCGAACAACCTGAACGTGCTCGTCTACCGAACGCGCGACGCGCTGCGGAAAGCGGGCATCGAGCCGTGGTGCATCGAGAAGCGCAAGGGCTTCACCCGGCTGCGGGTGAACCAGGTCACGATCGACTGACCGGCTCCGTGCCGACAACCGGCAGGAGATCGCGGGAGGGTTCCGCCGAAGCCTGTTAAGGGCGCCGCCCAGGTGCGTAAGGAGGGACTCGGATGCTCGTCGTGGCGGCCGCGCGTGAGGAGCTGGGCGAACTACCCGGCGAGGTCGTCGGCGTTGGAACGGTCGTCGCGGGCGTTCGCGCGATGCGGCTGCTGCTTGGGCTGCGCCCGACCGCGGTCGTGATGGTGGGCACGGCGGGCGCGTACGCTGGCGGGCCGGCGATCGGCGCCGCGATCGCGGCCACCCGCGTCGGGTTGTCGCCCGGGGTCGCGGCGATGGGCCTGGGCTACGTGCCTCGCCCGCCGGACGCGGTGGAGTGCGACCCCGACCTGCTCGACCGGATCGCCGTCCCCCGCGCCTCTGTGCTCACCACCGGCGCCATCACGACCGACGCCACGCTCGCGTCCCGCCTGGCCGACGGCTGGCCGGTCGAGCACCTTGAGGCGTTCGGCGTCGCGTACGCGTGCCAACAGCTCGGCATCCCGTTCGTGGCCGTGCTCGGCATCTCCAACAAGGTCGGCCCCGACGCGCACGCGCAGTGGCTCACCCACCGCGACGCCGCTCAAGAGGCGGCCCGGCGCGCCGTTCGACCGCTGCTCGCCGAAGCGTTCGGAGCCGCTGGCTCATGAAGTGGCGTTCCTTGCCGATCGTCGCGTTCGACACCGAGACGACCGGGCTGACGCCCTTCTCGGGCGACCGCGTCATCGAGTTCGCGGCGGTCCGGACGTTCCTGACCGAGGACGGTCGCGTCGGGCCGATCGAGGCGTTCTCGTGGCTGGTCAACCCCGGCATCCCGATCCCCAAGGCGGCGCGCGACATCACCGGCATCAGCGACGCCGACGTCGCGGAGCAGCCCGGGTTCGACGCGATCGCACCGCAGGTGCGCGAGCTGCTCACCGGCGCAGTCACGGTCGCGCACAACTACCCGTTCGACCTCGCGTTCGTGACGTTGGAGCTTGGCCGGTCCGGGCTCACGTGGCCCCACCCGTCCGCCGAGATCGACACCGTCGACGTGTCGCTGCGCGCGTTCCCCGACGCGAAGGGGCACCGCCTCGGCGACCTGTGCGAGCGGCTCGACGTGGTGCTCACCGGCGCCCACCGCGCGACGAACGACGCCGAGGCCACCCTCCGGTGCTTCGCCGAGCTCACCCGCCGCCACCAGGTGGTCGACGATCTGCAGGCGCTGCTCGAGTGGAGCGGCGGGATCGGCCTCCCGCCCAACGACGGCCCGCTCGTCGTCGACGACCACGGCAACGTGCGCCTCGCGGTCGGGCCCCACGAGGGGGCGTTGGCCGGCGACCACCCGGTGCACCTGCACTGGATGCTCAAGGCGCGCCGCCGCACCGAGCGCGGCTGGTCGTGGCGGTTCCCCGAGGGCACGCGGCGATGGATCGAGCGCTTCCTCGCCGCGCGCGGGTCGGGCCGCGCAGCGCAAGGCGAGAAGGCCACCCGCCCCGAAGAATGGGGCCTCGATCCATGCATATCAGCCCGCGGCGCGCGTGGTGGCCCCGCGTCCACGCCGTTCGAGTCCGAGGTCGGCGGGCTGACCGCCGCGATGGTCGGCCCCTGATCCCCCGCCCGTGGTCGTGGCTGGTGTGGGTCAGCGGCCTGACGGGCTGCGCCGCCACGCACGCCTACCCGGACGGCACCGGCCTCGAAGGGCAGCTCGAGCGTGAGCTCGCCGCGCAGCGCCTGATGCTGGCGACCTGCCAGGAGCAGCTCCGATCGGGCGCGTCCGACGATCGCGGCATGTACACCACGCTCGTCCAGGCGTTCTCGGGGACCGAGGTGGAGGTGTCGCGCGACGGGGCGTCGATCGCGGTCAGCATCCCCGGCCGCTTGTTGTTCACGCCGGACTTCCAGATGCGGAACGAGTCGATGTTCGCGCTCGACCTCGTCGCCACCGCGCTGCGCACGGACACGAGCTGGCGGGTCGACGTCGAGGCCCACACGAGCGACGCGCCGCTACCGCCCGCGATCCGCGCGATCTGGCCGGGCCCGTGGGAGCTCTGCTACGCGCAGGCGTGGTTGGTGATGCGCACGCTGGTCGACCGGTTCGGCGTCGCCGAGTCCCGGTTCCGGGTGACGTCGGCGGGGACCACCTCGCCGCTGGTGTCGAACGACACCACTGCCGGACAGGCCAGGAACGAACGTATGGTATTGATCCTGTGGCCAACGGAGTCCTCATGAGCGAACGAACGAAGGCCCTGACGTTGCTGCTGCTCACCGCGTGCGGGGGCGGCGCCGAGTCCACCGCGCCCACCGCGACCACCGCGTGCGGCGACGTCGACGGCTCGGGCGGCGACACCGGCGACGTGCCGGACGTGCTCGGCGCCTGGACCGCGAGCTTCGCGAGCTCGTTGTCGGAGGACGGCTGTGCGTTGTCCGGCACGTTGACCGAGAACTTCGGCTTCCTGAACCAGCCGTTCGACATCGCGGGCGCCGCGCCGTACAGCCTGCGCCTCGAGCCGAGCGGGCTCGACCAGGCGTTCTACGGCAACGAGTCTGCGACCGGCGGGCTCGTGTTCTCCGGCCAGACCGACGCCAGCCAGGGCCTGCTCAACATCGCGTTCGGCGGCTTGCTCTACACCGACCCGTACACCGGACGTACTATGTGGGAGGGCATGGTCTTCCTCGGCGTCGACCAGAACAAGGACGGCGGCATCGACTGCACGATCCGCGGCGACTGGACTGCAATTCGTTCTTCGAACTGAGGCTGGCTCAAGATGACGGTGCCGCTCATGGAAATGCCCCGCGTTCGCGTGACCTTCGAAGAAGGGCGCCGAAAGGTGCGCGCGGGGCGCGCGGGTCCGGTGTCGGCGGACACCGCGAAGCACATCGCGCGCCTGGACCGCCCGGACAACCGCTTCCCGTCGGGCTGGCGCTTCGTCGCGCTCGCCGACGGCGGGTGGGCGGTGAGCCGTGGGGATCCCGACGGCATCACGTGGCGTATCGGCGGGCCAGGCCCGCTGTTCGGCGACGTGCACCCGGCGTGGTTGTGGGCCAACGACGCGTGGTTCGATCGGCGGTCCGAGGCGATGACGAGCCCGTCGCCGCCGTCGTCGTTGAAGTTGCGCGCGGTGCTCACCCGCGCCGCGCCGACGGGCGGCTCGTACCGCGACACCGTGCACCTGCTCGCGGGCGCGATCGTGAGCGTACGCGCGCGTCGCCCCGTGGTCGTCGTCGTACCGACCCAGGTGCTGCTCGGCGCCAACCACCCCACCCGCTGGTTCGCCACCGCGGTGCTCGGCGCGATGCCGATGGCCTACGCGATGCAGCTGACGGTAGGCACGCGGGAGCCCGCCCCGCACCCCGAGGCGTTCGACCTGGTGGTGAGCGACCAGCCGATGGCCGGGTTCGACATCGTCACCACCGATCGACCGGGCGACCTGCAGTCCGACCCGGTCGCGTCGTTCATCCTCGACCGGCTCCTGCAAGACGACGCCGACGCCGTGGAGAACGCCGCCGCGCGGGCCGCGAGCGGATCGTCGGACGACCCTTGGCTCGAGGCGATCAGCGGCTACGACGCCGATCCCCCGATCTCCGTCGAGCTCGAGTTCGAAGAGGAGCCCGCCCGTCGGCGCAGCCCCGTGCGGCGGCCGACCCAGGACCCGACGCAGCGCCTGCTCGACGTCGGCGCGTGGCGCACGCTCGCCGAGCGCCCCACCGCAGAGCGCGCGCGCCATCGAGAATTGGCTGCTCCGCGTCGACGTTTCGTTGGTGCAGCTCCCCGTGCTGCAGGCGGTCGCTACGACCCGGCCCCCCGGCGTCGCGACCCAGGCGTGGTGCCGGGTGTTGTTGGACTGGTTCCGCTCGGCCTCCGCCGACGATCGCGAGGTCGTCTTCCAGATGGTCGAGCGCAGCCTGCTCCAGTCTGAGGTCGACGACCCGATGCGCGCGGCGTGCTGGACGTCCGCGATCCGGGCATGGGCCGAGGTGGGCGCGCCCGAGCGGGCCGCGCTGTGCTTCAGCTCCGACGTCGCGGCGCGGATCGCCCGCAGCGGCGCGAGCCGCGCGCTGACGTTCCCCTGGATCGGGTTGGCCCCCGCCGGCCGGACCGCGACGAGCCTCGATCGCATCGTCGACCTCGCGACGGACGCCGACGACGGCGATCGCGCCATCGTCCAGCTCCATCAAGCTCTTCGGGCTGACTCGGTGGAGCTCGACCACCGGCTGTTGTCGCGTTGGGCGTCGATCTGCGCGCGCAACGGGCGCCCGCCGCCGGCGGAGTTCCGAGAGCTGCTCTCCGGCCCCGAGCGTGAGGTGTGGGCGCGCGGCGCGATCACGGGCGACCTGTCACCGGATCGGATCGTGGCGTTGATCGGACCGATCGCGAGCGGCCCGGGCGCGACGGCGGTGTGGAAGGCGGCCGAAGACCGCTGGGCGACGTCCGCAAAGGCGAAGGCGCACGATCGGCTGCTCTGGCTGCTCGCGACCGCGTCTGCCGGCGGTGAAGGCGCCGAAGCGGTCGCGCGTGATCGGCTGGTCGAGGTGCTCGGGGCGGCGTCGTTCCCCGACCCGAAGCTCGCGAGCGCCGCCGCGGGGGCGGCGGAGCTGCCCAACGCGTCGAGCGTCTGGATGTGGACCGCGATCACCGCGGCAGAGCCGGGTCAGTTCGACGAGGCGACGGTCGACGCCACGGTCGTCGCGTTCTGCGAGGACCCCCCGGTCGGCCGCACCGCGCGGCGCGGCGCGGCGCTCTGCGCGTTCAACCTCGGAAAAGCGAGCCGGTGGGAGCCACTCGACCACGCGCGCTGGCTTGTGCGCATGACCCTCGCCCCCCAAGGCAGCGGCATGGCGCGTGAGCTGTCCCGCGAGATCATGCGCGGCATGTCGAGCCGCCCAGACGGCCCGTCTTGGGTCGCCGCGATCGTCAACGCCATGGTCGGCCTGCCGAAGGACCACGCGTCATTGGCGGCGTTCCACGAGTACGTCCTGCAAGCGGCGTGGCCCGAGGGCGCCCCTGACGCGGTCGTCGACCACCTGCGCCTGGATCGGGTCGACGCCAACATCCGTCGGGCCGTGTTGTCCGCGCTGCGCCTCTGACGTGCTGACCGGCCCGCTCGTCCGGGTGCGCCGCCGTAAGGGCGTCGCCCGCCCGGCGTACATCAACGTCGACGACCCGGCGCTCGGCGCGCTCACCGAGAGCTTGCAGGCGTTGTTCCAAGACGCCGTAGAGACGGGCATGAGCCTCGGCGCGCTGGAGGCCGAGGTCGAGGCCCTCGTCGCGGACGAGAAGGACCCCCGGATCGGCCGCGGGCTCGCCAAGCTGCTGTTCGACCAGACGACAACAGACGTCGAAGCCCCGCTTCCGCCCCCCGAGCTGCGGCGTCGGGTGTTCGAGGCGGCGTCGGCGCGCGGGCCGATCGCGCTCGAACGGACCACCCTCGAGCGCCCGACCGCCGCCGACGTGCTCGCCGAGGTCGCCGGGGCGCTCGGCACCACCGCTGAGGCCGTCGCCAACGGGCTGTACGCCGACCTGCCGCACGCGCAGCGCGTGGTCGCCTGCGAGGCCGATCTCGATCGACCCGAGGCGCTCCTGCACCGGTACAACCTCGCGCTCCCCCAGGCGATGTTGCTCAAGGCCGCCAGCGTGACCGTCACCTTGGAGCAACCCACCGTGCCGCGCCTGCGGCAGCTGTTC
>CAIUDO010000029.1 GCA_903897935.1 uncultured Pseudomonadota bacterium | reverse complement strand
CTCGCGAACCGCCGCGCGCGCTCGACGGCGTTGGCGCCGAGCGCGGCCTCCAGCCACCCGGCGACGGGGCCGAGGTCGGGCGCGCCGTACAGCGTGACCTCGTCGACGGTCGTGTCGTGCTGACCGCCCACGAAGACGGTGTCTGGGGGGAGGGTGACCCCCTGCGCGGCGAGCAGGCCCCGAACGGCGGGGTCGTTGGCCATCTCGGCGATCAATCTCGCGTTCGGGCCGCCGCTCCGGCCGCCGCACGCCCCGCACGCGTAGGCGCCGCGGTGGGGGTTGTTGACGGTGCTGCCGCCGTGCCCGAGCACGAGCACCAGCGGCGCGAGGTCGCTCGCGCGCGCGCCGGCGGTCTGCAAGAGGCTGGCGACACGCTCCGCTTGTTCGTCCAGGGTGAGCCCCCCCCGCTCGAGGCGGGCGGGGTCGACGGTGCGGTGCAGCCGCGACGCCGGCGGGGTGGGGGCGCGGCGCCAGCCGGGCGCGAACGCGTCGGCCAGCGCCGTCGTGAGCTTCGGCACGACCCCCAACCACGCCGCCGCCGCCCCAACCAGCGGGTTCGTGCGCGCCTGATCCTCGAGGTCCGCCCGGCGACGCTCCCGCGCGGCGAGGCGCGCGGCGCGGGCGTCGTCGGCGGGGGTGGCCCCGTACGCATCGACGGTCCAGGCGGGGGTGAGGGCAGGGGGGCAGAGATCGTCGGCTACCAGCGCCCCGAGCGGGCGGTGTCGGATCGCGACCCCGAAGAACCCGGCGACGCCGAAGGTCTCGACCGGGCCCTGCGCCTCGAGGTGCCTGCGCAGGCTCTCTTCGCGGTCGTCGATGCAGACGAGCACGGTGGCGGCGGGGCGACCTGGGGGCGTCGGCGCGGCCACGCCGCTGCGCACCGCCCGGGCGAGGGCGCGCTCGTGCGCGCGCATCACGACCGGCCCGTACAACGACGCCACCCGGTCCGGCAAGGCGGCGCACAACGCCGCGACGCCGTCGGCGCCGGCTTGGGCGGGCGTGACCCCGAGCGCGCGCGCGAGCACGAACAGCGGCCACACGTCGCGGTGCGCTCGGGGTGCCGGTCCGGCGTCGCCGCGGGGCCCGGAGGCGTGCTTCCACCACGCGACCACCAGCTCGCGCCAACCTGGGTCGCCGGGCGGGCGGCGGGGGGCTCGGTCGAGGCGGCGCACCGCCTCGGCGAGCGGCTCCGGCAGACGACCCGCCGCGAGCTCGAGGCGCAGCGCGTTGCGGGACGGCTCGGCGCGCAGCAGGCCGGCGAGGGCGGGCACGGTGGGCACGACGCCGAGGCGCGCTGCCGTCGACCCCTCGGCCAGCTCGGCCTCCCGCCACGCCCACGCGGCGATCGCCTGCTCCATCGCCGGGCCGCCCCGGTGCTCGCGCTGGTGGACCATGCCGATCCAGCCCGGCAGGCGCGCCCCCCAGGCTTCGATCCACCCCCCCCAAGCGCGGGCCGGAGCCCCCTGGGCCACGTACAACGCCGCGATCGCCTCGACCGGGTCCTCGGGGATCGACAAGCGCGCCCCGCCGACCAGGGCGCCCTCCGTGTGGTGGTCGCGCCACGCCGTGAACGGGCCGACGCCGGGTGGTGCGCGCAGGGGGGCGACGCCCGCGTCGAGCCAGGCGGCGGCGCGTGCGATCCACCAACGGTTGGCGCGGCCCGTGAGGTCGAGGCCGGCGAGCGCGTCGACCAGGCGGGCCGGGGTGCCCTCGTGATCGAGCGCGTCGAGCGCGCGGCGGACCCGGTCGGTGGCGGCCGCGACCGCGTCGGCCTCGTCGGGGGGCGGGCACGCGTCGTCGGGCAACGAGGCCCCGATCGCCGCGCACAGCGCGCGCAGCAGCGGGCCGTCGATCGGGTCGTCGACGGTGACACGCGCTCGGTGGCTCGTCGTCGGCCGCGCGTCGACGGTCAGGAGCGCGCGGTCGATCTCGGGCCACGACGCCCACGGCGGCGGGGCGAGGTCCGGGGAGACGTCGGCGCGGGCCGCCGCGAGGTCGTCGAGGGTGAACGCGCCGCGCGCCCACGTGGCCCGGACGCGCTCGTGGGGGGGCCACGCGCCCGCGGCGGTGACGGCGTCGTCGAAGCGACCGTGCTCACGCGCGTGCAGGGTGTTGTGGTGGATGAAGCCGCGCAGGGGGCGCTGCGCGGGCGCGTCGTGCCGGAGGTGGTTGAGCCCGTCGATGATGGGGTGCAGGCTCACTTCAGCCCCACCCACGACGGCGCGACGCCGAGCGCCACCAGTAGGCCCACCGGGAGCACCAGCGCGACCCACTCGCCCGGAGCGAGGTCGGACACCGGCGCGCCCGCAGGCTCGAGCAGCCAGCCGCGGGCCAGCCGCGCCGCCGTCCACACCCACGGCAGCGCGACGATCGGCACGACGACGCCCCACGGGCCGAGGCGCTGCCACGCGGCCGCAGACGCCGCGACCTCGGCCGCGAACCCCCCGAACGGCGGGAGCCCGACGCTCGCCGCGAGCCCGGCCCCGAGCAGGCCTCCGAGGATCGGCGCCGCGCGCCCGAGCCCGCGGCTGTCGACGACCCGGCGTGACCCGGCGCGACGCGCCACCGCGTCGGCGAGCGGGAACAGCGCCCCCGCGACCCCGCCGTGCACCAGCATGAGCAGGATCGCGGCGGCTTCTCCCGCAGGGCTGCGCATCGCGAGCGCCATCAGCACCCCGCCCATGTGCGCCATCGACGACCACGCGAACGCCGCGACGACGTCGTCTTCGCGCCACGCCATCAGGCCTGCGAACGCGGCGGTGACGGCCCCGACCACCAACAAGCCCGGCGCGAGCAGGTCGGCGCCGCCGGGCAGGGCCTCCATCGCGCGCATCAGGCCATACGCGCCCATCTTCACGAGCGCCCCCGACAGCAGCACGGTGACGGCGGGTGGGGCGGCGACGTAGGTGGCGCGCAGCCAGCCATGCAGCGGGAACGCGGGGATCTTCACCAAGAACCCGACGGAGAGCGCCCCGAGCAGCAGCGCTTGTTCGCCGGGCGGCAGGTCGGCCCCGCCCGCCGCCAGCGCGTCCATCCCGAACCCGTGCCCGCCGGCGACGAGGCGCAGGGCGAGCAAGCCGAGCAGCGTGATCGCGCTGCCGCCCATCGTGAACACCAGGAACGTCAGGCTCACCGAAGACGGCGCTGGACCATCATCATCGCGGCGGCCCCACAAGCTGACCAGGAAGAACAGGGGGACGAGCGTGAGCTCCCACCCGACGTAGAGCAGCGACCAGTCGCGGGCGAGGAACACGGTGAGCACGGCGCCTTCGAGCAGGAGGATCCAGGCGTCGAAGGTGTGGGGCCGCCGAGACGGACGGGGCGCGACCACGAGGCTCGTCCAGGCGAGCAGCGTGGTGAGCAGCACGAGCGGCATCGACCACGCGTCGACCGCGAAGGAGAGCCAGGGGCGCACCTCAGCGAGCTGTGGACCCGCGATCAGGGGGTCGAACGCCGCGCGCGCGACGGCGGCGAGCAGGACGGTGGCCGAAGCGACACCGATGGCGAGTGGCCGGGCGAGACGCCCCGTCGGAACGAGCACAAGCAGGAGCGCGCCCAAGAGGGGCGCGCACCAGGTAAGCGCGAGCCATGGCACGTCGCGGGTGTAACCTCGCTCACGAACTCGCGGCGCCAGGAATCAGCGTCGGAAGAACGACGCTTGTTGGAACCGTAGGCCGTCCAGGACCTCCGCGACCCGGGCGTCGGACAGCCGCCCGATGTGCGGCCCGAGCCGGTCTTTGGGGGCGAACGAGAGCTGCGACACGATCACGACGCTCGGCCGCTCGAGGCCACCTTCGCCGGGTTCCAGCACGACGTTGCCAGGTTCGGTCGCCCGTCGCGGGTTGGACGTCAGCGCGCACACGATGACGGCCGGGAGCCGGGATCGGTTGAAGACGTCGTCGGAGACGACCAGATGGGGGTGAGCGACGCTCGTGGTGGCGTGGGCGCTATCGACGAACCACAGCAGGTCGCCGCGCGCGACGACGCGCGGGTTCACGCCTCCGGGTCCGGTCGCAGCCAGGCCCGCAGGGCGTCGGCGCGGGCGGGGCCACGCTTGGGGTCGGCGTCACGCAGGGCGGCGTCGGCCTCGGCGGCGAGCGCGTCGAGCGCGTCGGGGGCCACGATGCGCGCGCGTTCGAGGACGGCGCGGGCGACGCGCTCCCCCTCGGACAGCGCGACGTCGTCGCCGCCGTCGTCGCGGTCGATGCGGATGAGCTGGACGCGGCCCTTGAGGCCGATGGTGCGAAAGCGCCCGAAGCTCCAGCCAGACCCCGACGCGAGGCTGTCGGCGTGCGGGTAGCTCGTCTTCGTCTCTTGGGCGGTGCGCCGGGCGTCGGGGCGGTCCATCCAGTCGATGTCGGGCACGCGGACCGCGGGCAGGCCCACCGTGCTCTCCGCGGCGAGCGAGTGGCCCGGCAGGATGCGGATGCAGCGCCAGGGGTGGTCTTGCCAGTCGGGGCCGGGGTGGGAGATCAGGGTGACCCGCGTGCCGTGAAAGCCGAAGATGATGAGGGAACGCACGTCTTCCGACGCCATGTCGCCGCGGCGGTTGCCGCCGGGGAACACGCGCATGGTGGAGCGCTTGCCCGCGAGGTCGGGCGCGCCGTACGCGACGAGGTCGCAACGCACCTTGCCGGAGATTTCCCAAGCGATCTTCACGAAGGCTCCCGCGGGGCGGCCGCGTGCCCGCATAGCCGATCGTGCGCGCGTGGTCGCCCGAGGGGTACGATCGGGGCCAGGCGGAGCATGGGCCTACGCCGGAGCCATGCGGCGATCCCGGTCAGGGTGCTTCGCCCGGCGTCGCGACGCCGGCCGCGCCCGGGCTCGGCCGGGCGAGCCAGCGTCGGTCGTGGGGCCCGAGCCCGCAGGTCGCTAGAGCACCGATCAGGAATCCGGACCGAGCATGCCGAGCGAGGCCCGTGCGAGGGCGGCGAGGCCCGGTCAACGCAGTTGACCGGGCCGTTCGCGAGGAGGGAGCGTGCTGGAGCACGTGACCGAGGAGCGACGTCGTCCTCGCGCGGGACCCGCCGGCAGGCGACGGGAGGACACCTGAGCGGTGCTCTAGGAATGGACCGACGGGCGGGTCGCTGCCGTCGGGCGAGGCGTGGTGCAGGAGCGGCTCGACCAAGGTGGAGCGGAGCGCGGCACGTACGCGCTGGACTGCGACCGCTACCCGTGCCCGGAGAGCAGAGGGCCCTCGTCCGTGGGGCGTTCGGGGACGGATCGCCGCTGCGCGGGCGCGATGAATCGCGCCCCTACGATGCGTCTCGCCCGTGTGATCGTGGACGCCCGCGTCAGGTCGTTCGGCGTGGAACCCTAATCCGCTGCGAGGTCGAAGGTGACGACCACCCGCCCGCCGTCGACGCGCACGGAGACGTCGTTGCGCGTCGACGTCAGCCGGTCGCCGATCGGCAGATCGATCGTCGCCAGCAGCTCCGGCCACGCGCGCACGAGGTGACCGTGCACCGCGGCGACGTGCGCGGCGTCGGGCACGTCGACGAGCTCCGCCACGAACGACCCGACGAACCGCATGTGGTTGTCGAGCCGCGGCACGTGGAACACGCTGCCGTCCGCGAACGCCATCAGCACGCTGGGCATGACCACGGTGACGCCCTCCGCGACCAGCGCCTCGACGACGGTGCCGAGCAACAACCTGCGAAACTGGTCCCAGACCCCGCTCATGGAACCCCCCAGCGCGAGGCTGCGTCCTGCATCGCCTCGACGAGCCGTCGCACGTCAGCGCCGTCGACGAGCCCGTGGTGCGCGGACAAGCACAGCACCAGCGGCGCCCCCGGGCGGATCTTGCCCCAGGTGAACTTCGGCACACAGTCACCCGCGCCGCCCGACCGCGCGTGGCGCGCCGACCGCACGACCAGCCACGGCATCGCGCTGACGAAGAACGCGTCGTCGGAGGGGTGGGCCTCGCGGACGCCGGGCTCGGACGCGGCGGCCGCCGACCCGTCCCGCACCGCCGCCGCGAACGTGGGCCAGTCGGTCGACCACCGCACGCCGCAGAAGCGGAGCTGCTCGTCGGCGCCAAGCGCTACGAACCCCGGGTGCACGACGTCGTGCAAGACGACCTGTTCGCCCCGAATGCGCAGCCGGAAGCCGTCGACCGCGTGCACCGCGACGCCGAGCGCGTAGAGCGTGGCCGCGAACAACGACGCGCCGCTGGCCCGCGCGCGGTCGGGCAAGCCGCCGAGCTCGACCTCGACGGCCAGCTCGAAGGTCGGGTCCGCGAAGCCCTGGTAGAACGCGGATGTGCTGGCGCGGGCCCACGTGGCGCGGTCGATGACGCGCACGCTCACGACCGCCGCGCGGCGGCGCCGCCGATCCACAACACGTCGGGCGCGCGCGCCTTCGGGGCCAGCGTGGTGTGCAACGAGCGCTCGTCGATCGCGCCGTCGGACCACACGAGGCGGAGCAGGCAAGGGCCGAGGGTGTACCGGCCTTCGCGGTCACCGAGCCGTGCCTCGCCCGCCCGCGTGAACGCCCACACGCCGTCGGGGCCCGCCCACGTGCCCTCGAACGACCGGCCCGACAGGTCCCAGTCCGCCCGCCGCGCCTCGCGACCGTCCAGCGTGACGGACCGCTCGCCGACCACCAACGACGCCGTGTTCTCGCGACCGTCGGGCCACGACAAGTACAGGGTGGCCCCCTCGGCGCGAAAGTGGGCCACCGGGTGGCCGCTCGCCGCGCGGGCGGCCCAGTCGACCGCGCCGACCTCAGCCGGCAACACCGGTGAGAAGACGCCGCCTTCTTCGAAGCAGAGCCAGAACGAGCGCCCGTCGGCTTCGTGCACGAACCGCCCCTGCAACGGCTCCGGAGGCGGTGGTGGTGGCGGTTTGGGCGCGGCGGCGAACGGGTCGTACGCGGTCGGCCCCGCCGCGGGCGTTGGCGCCGGCGCCGGCGCCGG
>CAIUDO010000028.1 GCA_903897935.1 uncultured Pseudomonadota bacterium | reverse complement strand
GGCCGGAACCGATACCCTCGCGACGGCGCGACCCGGGCCTCGAGCCGCGCGCCGTCGCCGTAGTAGACGACCTCGTGCCCGCGCGCGCGCAGCGCGTCCCCGATCGCCAACGCCGGGTACACGTGCCCGCCCGTCCCCCCACCGGCCAACGCGATGATCGCCACCCCGCCCCCATGAGACGGCCCGCTATCCGGGTCACGGCGTCGGAGCAGGATACGACAGCGCCCCGACCAGGAGTCGCCGTGATCGCGCTGCGCATGACCGCCCGCGGGCCCGAGGTGCACGACGTCGCGCCGCCCGATCTCCCGCCCACCGAGGCCCGCGTCGCGCTCTCGCTCGGCGGCGTGTGCGCGACCGATCTCGAGATCGTCCGCGGGTACATGGGGTTTGTCGGCACGCTGGGGCACGAGTGGGTCGGCACCGTCGCGGCGTGCGCGGACCCGGCGCTCGTCGGCAGGCGGGTCGTCGGCGACATCAACTGCCCGTGCGGCGTGTGCCCGACCTGTCGCGCGGGTCGTCCGACCCACTGCCCGTCGCGGACCGTGCTCGGGATCGTCGGCCGTGACGGGGCGTTCTCCCAGCAGTTTCACCTGCCCATCGGCAACCTGCACCTCGTGCCGGACGCGGTGAGCGACGAGGCCGCGGTGTTCGTCGAGCCGCTCGCCGCTGCGTGCCAGATCCTCGAGCAGGTGCACGTCCGCCCGTCCCACCGGGTCGTCGTCATCGGCGCGGGGCGGCTCGGGCAGCTGTGCGCGCGGGTGCTCAACCGCACCGGGGCCGACGTCCGGGTGCTGGGGCGCAGCAAGCGGCGCCTCGATCTGCTGCCCGCCTCGCTGCCGCGTACGACCGACCCCGCTGATCTGCCCGCCGCGGACGTCGTCGTCGACTGCTCCGGCGCCGCGGACGGCCTCACCCTCGCCGGCCGCCTCGTCCGGCCGCGCGGCACCATCGTGCTCAAGACGACCGTGCACGACGCCGCGCCACCGAGCCCGAACCCGTGGGTCATCGACGAGGTAACGGTGGTCGGCTCACGATGTGGGCCGTTCGCGCCAGCGTTACGCTTGCTCGCTTCGGGTGAGGTCGACCCGACCCCCCTCGTGACGGGCCGCTACCCCCTCGCCCGCGGCGTCGAGGCCCTCGCCGCGGCCGCGCGCCCCGAGCACGTCAAGGTGGTGCTCACCCCATGATCACGCTCGAGGTGCTGTCGCCGTCGGTCGGCGTGCGCTGGTGGTCCGTCGCGCCGCGCGCGTGGACCGATCCCGACGGCACCTGGGTAGACGACGGCGCGACTACGTCGTTCCTCCCAGGCTTCTTGCCGCTGGTGGGCGCGACGGACGGCCGCCGTCCGCTGCTGTGGGACGGGGTGATCGGGGTCGGCCTCCCCCCGACGCCAGGGCCCGACGCGCACCACCCGCGCCGGCGGCCCGCGCTGTCGGGCGACGCGTGGTTCTGGTGGGAAGACGGCGTGTGGTGGCGGTGGCGTGACGGCCGGTCGACCGCGGTCGGGACCGGCCCCACCTTGTGGCCCGGACCGGACGGGCGGGCGCTCCAGATCGACGACGACCCGGATCTAGGGCCAATCGTCACCGCGATCACGAGCCCGGACGGGCCCTTCGTCCCGCTCGACCGCCCGCTCGTGCTCGGCGCGTGGGGCGTCCGCTTCATCGGTGGGGCGCTGTTCGGCGTCGACGATGATGGCACTCCGGCGCGGGTAGACCGCCGCGGGCGGGTCGTCGCGGCGGAGCAGGTCGTCGCCGAGGGTGTGTCATGGTCGGAGCACGGCCTCGTCGGCGCCGGAGCGCCGCGGTTGGTCCGAGCGACCCCCGCCCGCCGCGGCCCCTTGCTCGCGGGCCCCGGCGGCGTGGTCTGGGACCTCCGGAGCGGCCAGCCGTGCTTCGAGCGGCCGGTGGTCCGGCGTGGCGTCACGGTGCCGGGCGCTACGCGCTGGCTCACCCTCGACGGCGCCGACGGGGAAGGCGTGTGGTTCGCGGCCGACACCGGCGACGTCCTCGAGCCCGTCGTGATCCCGCTCGACCCCGACGACGCCCTCGACGGCGCGCTGCCGGTCGATGACGGGGCGCTGGTCATGACGATCGACGGCGCCGCGTGGCTCGTGCGGCCCGGCGCGGCGCCCGAGCGGGCCTCCCCGCGACCGCTCCCGTGGATCGACCGGATCGCCTGGGGCCCCCTGCTCTTACACGACGAAGCCACCGTGGACGGGCGCGTGTACGGCTGGCGCGACGACGGGCTACTCGTGCGCCGCCCGCGCTGACGCTCACAGGTGCTCGCGGAACCAGGCGATGGTGTCGGCGTCGGCGCGCTCGCGCCACGCCGCGTCGTTGACGAACATGTGCTGCGCGCCCGGGTACAGCGTGTACTGCGCGACCGCGCCCGCCGCGGTCATCGCGTCCACGAAGCGGCGGTTCTCCTCGAACGACACGATGCGGTCGCGATCTCCGACGACGACCAGCGTGGGCGGGTCGGTCGCATCGACCAACGACACCGGCGACGCGGCGCGCGGATCGGCGCCCGCGAGGAACCCGCCCAGCTTCTCGTGCCCGGTGGCATAGAACGGGTCGGACAGGTCGGTGGGCCCGCACAACGAGACCGCAGCCTTGACGGGCGAACCTGGCGCGTGGGACGCCATCAGCGCGAGGTGGGCGCCGGCAGACGTGCCCGCGACGCCGACCCGCGCGCCGTCGACCCCGATCTCGGCGCCGTGGGCGGCGACCCACGCGACCGCGGCGCGCACGTCGTCAACCGCGGCCGGGTACGGGTGCGCGGGCGCGAGGCGGTATTGCACCGACACGACCGCGACCCCCGCTTCGCACCAGCGCGTGAGCATGCCGGCGTCGCGCGCCTTGTCCCCGGTGGTCCACCCGCCGCCGTGGGCGTAGACGACGACCGGCGCGGGCGGGCCGCCGGGCGCGTAGACGTCGAGGGCGAGGCCGGGCGCGTACGCCACGTCGCGGGTGACCGTGCACGCTCCACGCGACGGCGGCGTTGGCGCTGCGGCCGTTGGGGCCGCGGCCGCGTCCGGGCGCGCTCCCGCACCCTCAGGAGACGCCGACGCCGTCGTCGCGACCGCGCCCGGCCCCCAGGGCGCGAACCACAACGCGCCACCCACCGCGACCGCGCCCAACGCCGCCAGCCCACCGAGCGCGACGAACACGACCCCGGCGACGAGCCAGCGCCTCACTTCGGCTTCGGCTTCGACGGGGTGGACGGCTTGCCCGAGGTCGGCTTGGACGGCGTGGTCGGCTTGGCGGGGGTGTTGTTCTTCGGCTTCGGCTGCGTGGTCTTCTTCTTCGGCGGGGTGAAGTCCCCGTAGAGGATCGACGCCTCGAAGCCGACCAGCAGGTAGAACCCGGTGCCGACGTCCACGGAAGATCCGTTCCAATCCGTGTAGAGGTGGTTCGCCGGCAGGTCGTACTGCGCGAACAGCAGGGCCTGGAGCGCGCCGGCGCCGTTGCGGTACATGATGCCCGCCTCGCCGCGCGCCGGGAAGTACGGGATCTTGAGGAGCTCCTCGTTGTAGCCCTTGAACTTCTGGCTGCCGTAGCCGAGTCCGAGCCCCGTCACGAGGTCGATGTCGCCGCCCTGCTGGCTCACGTAGTCGTACTTCAGCATGAAGTTGGCGTCGCTGTAGAACTTCGCGAAGTCGAACCGCGCCGCGAGGCCGAAGCGGGTGTTCTCGTCCGCGTACAACATGCCGTCGAGGCCCAACAAGAAGTCGCCGCGCACGCGGGAGATCGTCCCGGCGTCGCCGACGGCGGGCGGGAAGCCCCATGGGTATTGGCCGGGGACCGCGATGGTGCCCATGCTCAACCCGCCGCCCCACATGTACGTCTCAGCCTGTGCCTCGGCGGCGACGAGCAGCGCGCACCCGACGGCTCCCATCGCGACCAGACGACCTACGCGCATGCACCCTCCCGATCCATCGCGCACCGGTAACGCTTCGAGTACGCCGCCGCCGCCGAACGCAGCCCGCCCGCGGCACATTCGAGGCGGGATCGACTTCGCGCGCGAGCACGGATAGAGCGGCCGCCCGAGGAGGTTCAACCCATATGGGTCTCGACTACCGCATCAAGGCGTGCCCCGACGGCCTGATGACCGACCGCAGGCACAACGTGAAGGTGCTGGACTGCACCATCCGCGACGGCGGCTGCTGCAACGAGTGGCAGTTTGAAAAGGAGCTGGTTGCACGGACCTTCCAGGCCCTCCGCGACGGCGGCGTCGACTACATGGAGATCGGCTACCAGACCACCGACGGCGTCTACGACGACGCCAAGGCGGGCCCGTGGCGGTTCTGCCGCGAAGACGACCTCCGTGAGGTGGCCGATCGCAGCAACATGAAGCTCTCGATCATGCTCGATTGGGGGCGGGCCACGAAGGAGATGATCGTCCCGAAGTCGGAGACCATCGTCGATGTGATCCGCGTCGCCACGTACGCGAAGGACGTCGAGGGCACCATCGACCTGCTCGAGCACGCGCAGGGCCTCGGCTACGAGACCTTCTGCAACGTCATGGCGGTCAGCACCTGCACGCCCCAGGAGGTCGACGTCTTCTTGGAGAAGCTGCGCAACAGCGGCGTCCCGAACGTCGCGTTGGTCGACAGCTTCGGCGCGATGTACCCGCATCACGTGCGGTACCTGATCCGCAAGTACAAGAACTGGCTGCGGCCCGACCAGAAGCTGGGCGTGCACATGCACAACAACCAGCAGACGGCGTTCGCGAACAGCATCGTCGCGATCGAAGAAGGCGCCGACGTGATCGACGCGACCATCCACGGGATCGGCCGCGGGGCGGGCAACTGCCCGATCGAGCTGCTGCTGATGTACCTGGACGACCCGCGCTACGACGTGCGGCCGATCCTCGGCCTGATCGACGACTACGCCGACATGCGCGACGACCTCCGGTGGGGCTACCACCTGCCGTACGTCATCAACGGCTGGCTCAACCTGCACCCGAAGTCGTCGATCGAGCGGATGAGCCGCGACGATCGGTACGACACCGTGCGCGACTACTACGAGACGCTCACCCGCAACCGGCCCACCCCGCGCCATCACCGGCCGCCGGCCGAATGAGCAACTACGCGGCCGGGGTGCACGCGCTCACGCCGACGGTGCTGCTGCACGTCGTCGAGGGCGACGCCCCAGGTCCGACCGCGCTCGTTCAAGCCGGCATCCACGGCGACGAGATCGCGGGCGTACACGCGCTCGAAGAGCTGCTCGAGGGTGGGCTCCGCCCCGCGCGTGGGCGGCTGCTCGTCGTGCCGTGCATGAACCCGGCGGCGTACCGGGCACGCACGCGGGCGGCCCCTGACGGCCTCGACTTGAACCGCTGCTTCCCGGGCGATCCCGAGAGCGATCAGCCAGAGCGCAGGCTCGCCGCGATGTTCATGCGCCTCATCGAGCACGAGCGCCCGGTGATGGTGGCCACGCTGCACGAGAGCCTCAAGCGCCACCACCCGGAGATCGCCGCGAGCTTCGGGCAGACGCTCGTGTACGGCGTCGACCCGGTCCCGCCGGAGGTCGTGCGGGTCGTCGCCCGGCTCAACGAGCACCTCGCGCACCCGTACGAGCGGTGGGCGCCGCACTACTACCCGGTGGAGACCAGCTCGACCGAGGTCATCGTCGCGGCGACCGGCTGCCTCGGGGTGTGCGTGGAGACGTGGAGCGGGTTCGACCTTCGGCGACGCGTCGACATGCAGAAGGCCGTCGTGCGCGCCCTGCTCGACGAGGTTGGGATCGGCAGCCACGCGGGATAACGAGCGCGCCCTCTGGAGGTCCTCGTGGTTCCGCGCACCCGCTTCGCTCCGTCACCGACCGGCTCCTTGCACGTCGGCGGGGCCCGCACGGCGCTGTACTGCTGGTTGTACGCCAAGAAGGGCGGCGGCCAGTTCGTGCTTCGGATCGAAGACACCGATCAGGTGCGCTCGACCGACGCGGCGACCCGCGGCATCGTGCGGGATCTGCGTTGGCTCGGCCTCACGTGGGACGAAGGGCCGGAGGTCGGGGGGCCGTTCGGGCCCTACCTGCAGAGCGAGCGGCTCGACACCTACGGGCCGGTGGTGGCGTCGTTGGTGGCGTCGGGGCACGCGTACGAGGCGTGGGAGACCCGCGAGGAGCTGGCGGCGCTGCGGGAGGCGGGCGGCGGCGTCGGGTTCGTCTACCGGCGGCGGGCGCTGTCCGACGAGCAGATCGCGGCGTTCAAGGCGGAGGGGCGCACACCCGTCGTCAGGCTGGCCGTGCCCGACCGGCAGTTCGTCGTGCAAGACGCGATCCTCGGCGAGGTGGTCGTGCACGGCTCCGAGATGGAAGACCTGGTGATCCAGAAGGCAGACGGCTTCCCGACCTACCACCTGGCGGTCGTCGTCGACGACCAGCTCATGGGCATCACGCAGGTGCTGCGCGGGCAAGAGCACCTCAAGAACACGCACAAGCACGAGGCGATCGCGGAGGCGCTCGGCTGGACGCTGCCGCGCGTCGGGCACCTGCCGCTCATCTTCAACCCGCAGGGCCAGAAGATGAGCAAGCGCGAGAAGGCACGCACCGCGCGCGCCGCGGGCAAGAAGGCGGGCGTCGCCGTGCTCGCCGAGAAGACGGGTCTGTCCGTCGGCGCGCTCACGCCGTTCCTCAACAACGAGACCGACGCCATCCCGATCGCAGAGGCGATCGCCGCCGCGCTCGGCGTCGACTTGCCGATGATCGAGGTGATGGACTTCCGCCGCGCCGGCTACCTGCCCGAGGCGCTGCTGAACTACCTCGCGCTGCTCGGCTGGAGCCCAGGCGGCGACCGCGAGCTGCTGTCCCTCGACGCGATGGTGGAGCTGTTCTCACTCGACCGGGTCGGCAACACGTCGGCGCGGTTCGATCCCGAGAAGTTGCGCTGGATGAACGGCGAGTACGTGAAGTTGTTGCCGTTCGAGCGGATCGCGGCGGCCGCGCGCTCGTGGCTCGAGGTGTGCGAGGGCTCGCCGCTCGCGGCGTTGTCCTCCGACGCGCTCGACGGCTTGTTGCGGCTGTTCGCTGGGCGGTACGTGACGTTCTCCGACCTCGAGCGCCAGGCGCGGCCGCTGCTCACCCGTCCAAAGGAGTGGGACAAAGCGGCGCGCGACAAGCACCTCCGTAAGGGAGACGGCGCGGCCACGCTCGCCCGGGTGGCCGAGGTGTTGGCGGCGGCGCCGTCGTGGGACGCGGCGTCGCTCGAGGCGCACGTGACGGTGTGGAGCGAAGCGGCCGGCCTCGGGCTCGGCAAGATCGCGCAGCCGCTGCGGGTGGCGCTGACCGGAACCGCGGTGACCCCGCCGATCTTCGACACGCTGGCGTACGTCGGGCGCGACGAGACGGCGCTCCGAATCAGCGCGCTGCTCGCCGCGGAAGCGGCCGGCTGACCGTCACCCGACGACGAGCCGCCCCAGCAGCGCCGGATCCGACGCGATCCGCTCCGCCCCCAACGCCACACAATGCAACGGGTCGTCGGCGAGCAACACCGGCAACCCGGTGGCCTCGCGCAACATTGCCGGCAACCCGCGGAGCAACGCCCCTCCCCCGCAGACGAGGATCCCGCGATCCACGATGTCGGCCGCGAGCTCGGGCGGCGTCTCGCGGAGCACCTCCAGCACCGCGTCGCGCACCTGCGCCGCGATCGGCGCCGTGGCGTGCCAGAGCTGATCGCTCGTGAGCGCGAGCTCCTGCGGACCGCCGTCGTAACGGTCCCGCCCGCGGATCACCGTGCGCAGCGTGGGCCCGTCCATGCCCGCGACGCCCCCGATCTGCAGCTTGACCGCCTCGGCGGTGCCGGCGCCGACGAGCAGATCGGCCGCCTGTAACAACCACGCCGCGATCGCCTCGTCGAACGCGTCGCCCGCCACCACCGACGACCGATACACCACCATGCCGCCGAGGCTCACCACCGCCACCTCGGTGCGCCCGGCTCCGACGTCGACGATCGCGCTCCCGACGGCCTCGGTGACCGGCAGCCCCGCGCCCGCTGCCGCGCACATCGCGGTCGGCAACAGCAGCACCTCCCGCGCGCCCGCCGCCCGCGCGCTGTCTTGCACCGCGCGGCGCTCCACTTCGCTGGTCGTCGACGGCACACACACCGCGACCCGCGGCCGCAGCACCGTGCGGCCGACGGCTTGCCGGATGAGCGCCCGCAACAGCTCCTCCGTCGCCTCGAAGTCCGCGACGACGCCGCCGATCACCGGGCGCACCACCTGGGTGCCGGTCGGCGTGCGCCCGAGCATGGCCTTCGCTTCTGTGCCGACCGCGACGACCTCGCGCCCGCGCGCGCCCCGGTGCGTCGCGACGACGGTGGGCTCGTCGACCAGCAAGCCCTTCCCGCGTGATCGAATACGCGTCGAGGCGGTGCCGAGGTCGATGAGCAGGTCGGGCGGGCGTGGGGCGGTCGCGCGGGAGAACATTGGCCCTTCTACCGCGGCGCCGGCGGATGACCAACGCGCCGCGCCGGAGGCCCCGCCACCGGAGACGGCGCCCCGCCGTTCCAACACCACAACGACAGCCCGTCGCGGTCGGCCACCGCGTACGTGTCGTGGTCGACCCAGTCCCCCAGGTTGACCAGGCGCCCACCCGCGACGTCGACGACGCCCGGCGCGTGGGTGTGGCCGACGCAGATCACCTGGGCGCCGGCGCCGGCCAGCACGTGCTCAGCCCACCGCGCCTGCCCGGCGAGCAGCTCCGGGAGCCGATCGTGGGTGTAGCCCCCCTCCGGGCGACGGTTCATGCCCGCGAACCGAGCCCCGATCCGCCACGCGGCGTCCGGGCCCACCACCCGCATCAGTCCGCGCGCGGTCGAGCCGTGTAAGAAGCGGTCGAACGCCCGCTGCGACCACGGCGCGTCCGAGGCCTCGCCGTGCGCGGCGACCACCGACGCGCCGCCGGCGAACCCGCGCCACCACCCGACCTCCTGCATGCCGACCACCTCGCGGAGGAAGCCGCCGGCCCGAAAGTCGTGGTTGCCCCCAATGAAGACGAGCTCGACGCCCCGCCGTCGCGCGCCGATCAGCGCGGCGACGATCGGCGCGTACGCCGCGTACATCGTGTGGTCCCAGCCCCACCACACGTCGAAGACGTCCCCGACGAGCACCAGGGTGTCCGCCTCGACGCGCTCGACGAACCGGACCAGGCGATCCTGGTGCGCGTCGGGCGCGCGCAGGTGGGCGTCCGAGAGGAGGACGGTGCGCATCGGTCAGATGAACTTCATCATCACGATCTTGTACAACCAACCGAGCCCCATCGCGATCAGGAAGCCCGTGGCGAGCGTGGCCTCCCACGGCGCCAACCGCCCCCCGAGCCGGGCCCACCGCTCGCGCGGCGCCACCACCTCGGCGGCCGAGACGCCGAACACCAGCGCGGTGATCCCGAACATCACCGCCGAGAACGGCTGGTTTACGACGGCGTCGATCGGGTGCAGGTGCGCGAACAACGCGAACGACGTGGTCATGCCGCACATCGGGCACGGGTAGCCGCTGATCGCCAAGAACGAGCACTGCCCGAGGCCGAGCGCGGTGTGGGTGGAGTGGCCGAGCGGGTTCGGCTCCAGCCACGCCGACAACGCCAGCACCGCCCCCGACCCGAGCGCGAGCGGGGCGCTCACGACGCGCGAGATCGTGCGGGCCGGCGGCAGCCGCGACAGCAGACGATCCACCCATGTCGACGACTGCGACTCCACCCGACCTCCCAAGCCCGCCTACCCCGTATGCCGCCCTTCACACGTCATCGTCGAATTCGTCTTCCACTCCGCCGTCACCTTCGCCGGTCGCGGCCTCGAGCAGCAGCGTCGCGGACGCCACCTCGCGGTCGAGCGCGTCGAGGTCGGCGTCGATGTCGCGCCGAAAGCGCTCGAAGTCGCTCGCGATGTTCATCGCGGTCAGCAGCGCCACCGTGTACTCGTCGGACGTCGACGCGCGCTGCGAGAACTCGGCCATGCGCGCGTCGACGTAGCGGGCGACCGCGACCGGGTCGACGTCACCTTCTTCGCTGCGCACCGTGTACCGCCGGCCGCGGATCGTGATCTGGACCTTCATGTGCCCTCCCGCTCCAGCGTGAGCGCGTCGACGAACGCCGACGCGTCGAAGTCGCGCAGGTCTTCTACCTTCTCACCGATGCCGACCAGCCGCACCGGCAGCCCGAGCTCGGCCCCGATCGCCAGCACGACCCCGCCCTTCGCGGTGCCGTCGAGCTTGGTGACGACGACGCCGGTGAGCGGGGTGGCGGCGTGGAACGCGTGCGCCTGCGACACCGCGTTCTGCCCGGTCGTGCCGTCGACGACCAACAACGTCTCGTGGGGCGCACCCGGGACCACCTTGTCGATCACGCGCCGCACCTTGCCGAGCTGCTCCATGAGCGGCTTCTTGGTCTGCAGCCGCCCGGCGGTGTCGATGATGACGACGTCTACGCCGCGCGCCTTGGCGGCGGTCAGCGCGTCGAACACGACCGCGCCGGGATCGGCGCCTTCGTCGTGCCGCACGATGTCGGCGCCGGCACGATCGGCCCAGATGGCGAGCTGGTCGGCGGCGGCCGCCCGGAACGTGTCGCCGGCGGCGAGCAGCACCTTGTGCCCCTCGCGCCCGAACCGCGCCGCGAGCTTGCCGATCGTCGTGGTCTTGCCGCTGCCGTTGACGCCGACGATCAGCACCACGAACGGGCGACGCCCGTCCGGCGCGAGCGGCGGGACCGCGGGGCCGAGCACCGCGCGCATCTCCTCGCGCAGACGATCCCGCAGCGCGGCCGGCGCGACCCCAGCGCGCGCCGCGCCGCGGACGACGCCGATCAACCGCTGCGTTGTGGGCACGCCGACGTCCGCGATCAACAAGGTCTCCTCGAGCGCCTCGAACAGCCCGTCGTCCGCGACCGACCGCCCAAAGACGACGTCGAACCCTGACTTGAGCGCGTCACGGGTGCGGAAGAGCGCGGCCCGGAACAACGAGCCGACGCCCACCTCGACGGCAGGGAGCGCGGGCGCGGCGGGCGCGGCAGGCCCGCTCGCGGCCGGCAGCTCCGCCGGAGACGAGGACCCGACCCTGCGGGTGGAGCGCCGCCACGCCACGAGCCCGAGGCCGACCGCCGCCGTCAGGACGACGCCCACCACCAGGACCACCCAATCGACCGCGGGACTCAGGTCCGTCGGCTCCATCCGTCACTCCCAGCGCGCCCGCTCATGAAGGATCACCGCCGAGCTGGACCGACAGCAGCTTGCTGCAGCCCGGCTCCACCATCGACACCCCATACAGCGTATTCGCGCACTCCATCGTCTTCCGGTTGTGCGTGACCACGATGAACTGCGCACCACGCGACATCTCGACCAGCATCTCGTTGAACCGGGCCCCGTTCGCTTCGTCGAGCGGCGCGTCGACCTCGTCGAGCAAGCAGAACGGCGACGGGCGCACGCGGAACAGCGCGATGACCATCGCCAGCGCCGCCATCGCCTTCTCGCCGCCCGACAACAACGTCAGGTTCTGCAGGCGCTTGCCCGGAGGGCGCACGAAGATGTCGACGCCGGTCTCGAGCAGGTCCTCCTCGTCGGTGAGGGTCAGGCGCGCGCTGCCACCCCCGACGAGGCGCGGGTAGACGGCCTGAAACTCGTCGTTCACCCGGTCGAACGCCTCGCGGAACCGCTCGCGGCACGTGCGGTTCATCTTCGCGATCGCCGACCGGATCGACGCCATCGCCTCTTCGAGGTCGGCGCGCTGCCCGACGAGATCGGCGTGCCGCACGGACAGCTCGCGGAACTCGTCGATGGCGAGCAGGTTGACCTCGCCGAGCGCGTCGAGCTCCTTGCGGAGCTGTGCCTGCTCCCGCACCAGCCGACGGATCTCCTTCGCGTCGCCGAGCGCGTCGCCCTTGATGAGGAACGGGCCCACCGGCGAGACGATCTGGTCGCCGACCCGGACCTCCTGGGTGACCGCGGGATCCGGGTCGAGGCGCACGACCCCGAGCGCGTGGATGCGGTCGAGCAAGCCAGGGAGGCCGATCTCGTAGCGCTCCTGGATGACGCGCAGCGTCTCCTCGATGTCGCGCTGCACCTCGCCTGCGGTCGCGTGCGCCTCCTGGTGCACCTCGCGGGCGCGCTCGACGCCCTCGGTGGCCTTGGCGAGCGCCTCTTCGGCCCCGCGGGCGCCCTCGGAGAGCCGCTCGGTCCGCTCCCGCTCACGGGCGTACCGCTCCCGCGCGGCGCCGAGCTCGACCTCCAGCGCGTCTAGGGCCGCCGCCTCCTCCACCGCCGCGGCGCGGTGCCCCTCGAGCGCGCCCTCCAGCGCCGCCTGCCGCTCGGCCTCACGCGCCGCGCGCCGCTCGGACTCTTCGACGCGCCGGCCCGCCGCCGCCGCCGCCTCGACGGTCGCCTCGGATCGCGCGACGACCGCGACCCGAGCG
>CAIUDO010000027.1 GCA_903897935.1 uncultured Pseudomonadota bacterium | reverse complement strand
TCGGATGGGCGCGCGGCAGCGAGCATGGTCGCGGTCGCCGGGAGACACGCGCCCCGGCGGGAGGTTGCGCGCCCCTGCGCGGTTCAGCGCACCGTGCCCGGCTGCGCCAGCCCGGCGCGGAACGCGGCGTCGAACGCGGCGTTGGGCACCAGCTGGTCGGTCTGCAGCCCGGGGACCTTCTCGATCATCGTCGCGAGGTCGTCGTGGCAGACGTCGAGGCGGACCGTCGTGGCCGTCGGCGCGACGTCGCGGAACACGCCCCACGACGTCGTCTCGTCGAACAACTGCCGGTCCAGCGGGTCGTCGATCCGCTTCCACGACCAGATCGACCACGACCAGCCCTGCTCGGCGAACGTGCGGGTGAGGTGGTCGAACGCCTCGTACGCCCACGGCTCGTCTCGCATCGTGCTGAAGGAGCCGACGAAGAACGGCACCGCGCCGGCGCGCTGGAGCTGCTGGTTGGCGGCCACGTACAGCGAGGCGTACGTCTCGTAGTCGGCCACCGACGCCGCGCCCCACTCGAAGTAGTGCGTGGAGTAGACGACGTTGGTCCATCCCTGCGACGCCGGCGACGGCAGGTTCGACAGCCCGAAAAAGCCGTCGTGGATCACGAGCAGGTGGTCGTCGCCGTCGGCGCGGATCGCGTCGTGCAACCGGTCGTACATCGCGACCATCGCGTCGACGTCGGGCGCCCCGAAAGGCTCGGCGAGCAGCGAGTACGCCGCGACGGTGTCGCGGTCCTTGAACTCCGCCGACAACGCCCGCCACAGCGCGATCGTCGCCTCCTGCGAAGCGGGGTCGTCGTACAGGCGCGCCGGGCCCGAGTACGTATTGTGGCCGCCCGGGGACTCCTGCAGGTCGAGGATGGCGCGCAGTCCGTGCGCCTCACACCAGTCGAGCAGCTGGTGCACGCGGGCGACGGTCTCGGGCCGCAGGGTAAGCGGCAGCGCCGGCGGGTCCACGGCGTCGTCCTCGATCCACGCCCGCCAGGTGGTCGGCACCCGCACGAGGTTGGCGCCGCGCTCCGCCAGCGCCGCGATGTCCGCCTCGCGGATCCACGCGTCGGCGTAGGCGTCGAGGAGCTGGTCGCGGCCGGTGGTCCCGAAGCGATCGACCAGCGCCGCGCGCAGCGGGACGTCGCTGTCGTCGGCGACGTCGGCGCACGCCAGCGCGGCGTCCCGCGCCGTCGCCCACGCCGCGAGGTCGGTCCCCGTCGGCAGGTCGGCGAACACCCGCTCGAAGTAGGCCGCTCGGGTCTCCCCGGTCTCCAGCCGGCCGGTCGCGGTCACTGCCGCGCGCACCTGGGCGCCCAGCGTCGCCGACACGCGGTCCGCCTCGGCGACCAGCCGCCCGTGGGCCGGGTAGTCCACCGCGTCCATCCACGTCTCGACGAACAGCCACGCGCCGAGGTTGGTGCCGCGCAGCACCGTCGGCGTGCCGTTGCCGTCGACGATCTCGGCGCCCTCGGCGCGCAGCCGCCCGACCGGCGCCAGCGTGCGATCGGGGCCCGCGTCGGGGACGTCGCCGGCGTCGTCACCGGACCCGCACGCCGCGGCGAACGTGACCAGGCCAATCCACCACCCATGCCGGTGCCTCATGGCGACGTAGATACGCAATCCTGCGCCCGAGGGGAAGCGTCGGGGCGCCCGGCCGCCGGCCCGGGCGGCACGTCGCCCCCCGACGCCGCCCGCCCGGGCGACCCGCGGTACCGTCGGCGCATGTCGCGCCGTCTCCTCGCCGCGCAGGCATCCATCGTCGCACTCCTTCTCGCGTGCGGGTCCCCGGCCGCCACGCCC
>CAIUDO010000026.1 GCA_903897935.1 uncultured Pseudomonadota bacterium | reverse complement strand
GCGCGAGCAGGTGGTCACGGACCGCGGGGCGCATCACGCCGCGAGCTGGTCGCAGCGGCGGGCCATCGCGACGTCGAGCTCCGTCAGGCCGCCCGCGTCGTGGGTGCTCCACCGCACGTGCACGGTCCGCCAGACGTTGCGCCACTCGGGGTGGTGGTCGTGGCGCTCGGCGGCCAGCGCGACGCGGGTCATGAACCCGAACGCCTCGTTGAAATTACGAAACTCGAACGTACGCTCGAGGCCGTCGGCGACGACCAGCCAGTCGGGCAACGCGGCGGCGAGGTCGGCGCGACGCGCCTCATCGAGCAAGACGTGCTTGGACAACGTTCCTCCTTTGGTGGGGCCCGCGACGGAACCTGACGAAGCGCCCCGCGACAGACCGCCCGCGTAATCATACGGAACCGCAGGTGCGCCGCGTCGCGGCGGTCGTGGAGGTCCCATGCGCTTGTGGTCCATCGTGCTGATGCTCGCGACCCCCGCGGCGGCGTCCGCAGAGTCCGGCGGTGAGGTCGGCGGGCTGGTGTGGCGGTGGGAAGAGGGCGAGACCCGTCGCTGGCTCATGGAGACCGAGGTCAACCTGCCCGCCTACATGTGGCTGGCGGCCGATCGCACCAAAGAGGCACGAATCCGAGCGTTTCAGGTGAGCGCGGTCGTCGAGTGCTCGGTCGAGCTGGCGCGCCCGCGTATGAACGAGCTCTCCTGCGCGTTCACCGACATCGCGCTGCGAGCGGCGGCGATCACCGGCGACGCCGGGAAGGGCCTCGTCGGGCCGATCGTCGAGGAGATGGCCCAGAAGGCGTTCACCGCGAAGCTGCAGATCTTTCAGCGCCACGACGGCGCGATCACCCACATGGACCTCGACGAGATCGAGAAGAAGGACACCAACCGCAAGACCCAGCGGATGGACGAGAACCTGCGCCTCATCCTCGCCCGCGCGGTGGCGGGGCTCGAGCTGCGCATGCCGAGCGGCGGCGTCGCCCCGGACCGGCTGTGGGCCGAATACGACGCCACGCTGATGTTGGCGCCGTCGGTGGCCGGGTCGAACGCGGGGGTCGAGATCGTGCACCACATCGTCGAGGAGCGCGCCAACGGCTCCATGGTCATCGAGACGGCCGGGCGCGGCACGGTCACCAGCGTGGAGCTCGCGTCGAACACCCTCAACACGGAGATGACCGGCCTCGCGGTGTTCGACGTCGGCCGCGGCATGCTCACCGAGCGCATCTGGTCGATCAACGGCGTCCCGACGGCCGGATCGTCGATGGCCGAGGGCTACTCGGGCATCCCGTACGTGCAAGTCGGGCGGCTCCGCGAGCTCGCGCCCGGCGAGATGCCCGACCTCGGCGTCACCGGCGAAGCGGCGCTCCCCGGCGCCGACGTGCCGTCGCTTCAGCGGTGGGCGCCGCTCGGCGCGAAGGCCGGGTTGGTCGTCCCCGAATAGACGGCGGGGGTCCTCGGGAGGAACCGTGCGCTCCTTGGACCCTGCGCTTAGGGCCAACCTCGTTTGTCCGCGCTGCCGCGGCGCATTGCACGACGCGGTCCGCGCCGAGCAGCTCCACCTGCGCTGTCTGGCGTGTGCGCGCGCGTACCCGGTGGTCGACGGGGTCCCGCACCTGATCCCCGAGCGGGCGGTTCGGTGGACGGAGGCCGGGTGAGGGTGCTGCACGTCGACACCGGCCGCGAGTGGCGGGGCGGGCAGACGCAGATGCTGCACGTGGTGCGCGCCAGCCCCGAGGTGGCGGTCGCGTTGCCGCCCGACGCGCCCGCGCGCGCCGCGATCGAGCAGGCCGGGGCGATCGTGTTTCCGATCCCGTTTCGCGGCCGATGGCGCGGCACCCGGGCGCTACGCGCGGCGATCGAGGCGTTTCGCCCGGACGTCGTCGCGGCGCAGACCAGCCACGCGCACGCGCACGCGGTCCGCGCGCGCGACCTCGCCCCGGTGGTCGTGCACCGCCGGGTCGACTTCGTGATCGCGTCCGACCCGATCGCGCGCCGCACCTACGCCGAGGCGGCGGGCTTCGTTGCCGTGAGCGGCGCGGTGGCGGCGATCCTGGGGCGCGCCGGGGTGCCGCGGGCGCGCGTGGTGGTGGTGCCGGATGGCGTGCGCCACGACGCGCCGCGGCGGGGTCGCGAGGCGGTGCGGGCGGCGCTGGGGGTCCCGGACCAGGCGCCGCTGATCGTCGCGGTCGGCGCGCTGGTCGGGCACAAGGCGCACCGGGTCCTGGTCGAGGCGGCGCGCGATCTACCCGGCGCGATCGT
>CAIUDO010000025.1 GCA_903897935.1 uncultured Pseudomonadota bacterium | reverse complement strand
GAGCCCATACGCCGGGCACCCTCGACGAGGTGCGCGAGCGCCCCGACCTGCCCGAGCCGCGACTCCGTCTCTCCGAGGCCGAGCAGCACGAGGCCTTCGGCCTCAGCGTCGGACGCGCGCCGCACCGCCGGCAGCGCCGCCGTGTACCAGGTGCGGGCCTCGTCGAGGCGACGGGACCGCAACATGAGGGCCCCCAACGCCGACATCGCGCGACCTTCCAGGTAGCGGTGATGCCCGTCGCGGGACTGGTACAGCGCCTCCTGGAGCACCACCTCGGCCCGCGCGACGTCTCCGCGCGCGACCAGCGCCTCGGCCCACGCGAGCCGCGCGCCGACGGCGCCCTCCTTCGACCCTGAGGCTTCATGGCGGGTGACCGCCCGCTCGAGCAGGTCGCTCGCTTCGGCGAGACGCCCCTCCCGGGTGGCGATGCGCCCGAGCGCGGCCCACGCGTACGCCGCGGCGGCGAAGTCGGCGGCGCCGTCGATCCACGCCAACGCCTGCTCGAGCGCCTCACGCGCCTCACCGGTGCGTCCGCTCCGCATCAGCACGTCGGACAACAACACGAGCGCGGTGGCGCGCCCGCTGCGCACCTCGACCCGCGCCGCGCGCGCCCGCTCCAGCGCGTCGAGCCGGGTGAACACGGCCTCGGCCTCGTCGAACAGCGCGAGCGAGCGCCGAACGCCAGCCTCCGCCGCTTCGGGGCGACCGACCGCGAGGTCGACCTGAGCGAGCCCGCGGCGCGCGAGCGCCTCGCCCAGCAACAGCTCCGGGCCCCGAAACTGCAGCAGCGCTGACTCGAAGTGTGCGCGCCCGTCGTCCGGGAAGCCCTGCTGCAGGGCCCGGTCGCCGTTCACGAGGTGATGCCGACCCGCTCGTAGCCGCTCGTCCATGGAGTCCTCACCACCGGGCTCCGGAGCAGGCGGCCGCCCGAACCCGGGCCCGAATCAGGCCTTGGTCTTGACGACGTGCAGGCGCCCGCCCGGACGCTTCTTGATCATACGCCCGGTCTTACGGGCGCGCACACGACGGTGCTTCGCCTTGAGGGCAGCTTTGCGACGCGCGGTCTTGGACACGGAAGCCTCCATCGCCTGATACGGGACAGGGGTCCCCCGGCGAGCGGGCGGCTCTTAACGCCGAACCCCAGCCGGGCAACCCCCATTCGCGGGCCCCGCACCGACCAAGGGAGGGTTCGCCCGACGAAGTCGGCCGAACCGAAGCGACCGCCGCGACGGCGGATAACGGAAGTGGGGCCCGGTCCGCCCCGAATCCGCTGACGCCCGGGATCGGTTCCGCACCTCGCGGCGGAGGCGTCAGCCAGGCCCCGCACCGACCAAGGGCAGCGAGGGTTCGCCCGACGAAGTCGGCCGAACCGGAGCGACCGCCGGGAGGGCGGATAACGGAAGTGGGGTCCGGTCCGCCGCGAATCCGCTGACGCCCGGGATCAGTTCCGCACCTCGCGGCGGAGGCGTCAGCCAGGGCCCCGCGCGTCAGACCTGCTCGCCGCGCACCGAGTGCGTGAACGACCGCGTGACGCGGATCGGCAACGTCTGCCCGACCAACGCCTCGTCTCCGACGAAGTTGACCATCAGGTTCGACGACGTGCGCCCGCACACCACGCCCTCGTCGTGGGCCGACGGCCCCTCCACGAGCACGTCGACGACCCGGCCCTCGTGCGTGCGGTTCCACGCGAGCTGGAGCGCGCGCTGGCGGGCTTGCAGCGCCGACAAGCGCGCGCTCGCGACGTCGTCGGGCACCGGATCGCGGTCGACCAGCTTGAGCG
The DNA here is from genome assembly GCA_903897935.1 of uncultured Pseudomonadota bacterium. Lineage (GTDB taxonomy): Bacteria > Myxococcota_A > UBA796 > UBA796 > CAIUDO01. Next base: position 4,056 of record CAIUDO010000025.1, on the reverse strand, counting down.
CCGGCGTACCCGGGCGCGGACTGTACTTGAACGAGAACGAGCCTACAATGCCCGCTTCGGACAGCAGCGACAGGGTCTGCTCGAAGTCTTCGTCTTCTTCGCCGGGGAACCCCACGATGAAGTCGGTGGTGAGCGCGAGATCGGGCCGCGCGGCGCGCAGATCGTCGACCAGCCGGAGGTAGTGATCCCGCGTGTAGAACCGCTTCATCCGCTTGAGCACGCGGTCGCTGCCCGACTGCACGGGCAGGTGCAGGTGGCTCGTCAGGTTCGGCAGGTCCCGGTACGCCGCGACCACGTCCGGGCCCATGTCTCGCGGGTGGCTGGTGGTGTAGCGGATGCGCGCTACGCCCGGGATCTCGGCGACCGCGCGCAACAGCTCGGCGAACGTGCGCTCGCCGGGGACCTTGAGGCCGTAGCTGTTCACGTTCTGCCCGATGAGGGTGATCTCCTGGATGCCACACGCCACCAGGGTGCGCACCTCGTCGAGGATCTGGCCGCTCGGGCGGCTGACCTCGACGCCGCGCGTGGTCGGCACGATGCAGAAGGTGCACTTGTTGTCGCAGCCCTTCTGGATCGTGACGAACGCGCCCACCCGACCGGCGGCGTCCGGATCGACCGCCTCGACGAACGGGTAGTTCTCGAGGTCGAGGAACGTCGTGTCGAGCACACGCTGGCCGGAGCGCGCGGCGTCGACGAGCTTCTGCACGCCCGGCACCCCGTCGGGGCCGAACACGAGGTCAACCTCCGGGTACCGATCGAGCAGCGCCACGCCCTCTTGTTGGGCGACGCACCCCGCGATGCCGAGCGTGAGCGGCGCGCCCCGGCGCTTACGACGGCGGTACTCCCCGAGCGCGCTGTGCATCTTCTGCTCGGCCTTGTCGCGGATCGAGCAGGTGTTCAGCAGGACGAGGTCGGCGTCGTCGGCGCAATCGGTCGCTACCCAGCCGTCGCGGGCGAGCTGAGCGCGGATCTTCGCGCTGTCGTAGACGTTCATCTGGCAGCCGAAGGTGTGGATGAACACCTTACGCGCGGTCTCGGGCTCGCTCACCGCCCCTCCCCCGGCGCGAATAGCCCGCTCCCGAGGTGCGGTCACGGGCACCCCCGGGAGCACCGGCCGCCGATGGCAGGGTGGACTACCGAAGCGAGGCGCCCCGCGGGTCAGCGATCCCGGATCCAGGCGTCGATCCCGGGCAGCTCCACGGTCGCGAGCCGGTCGAGCAGCCGCCCTGGGTCGTCGTCGCAGACCAGCAGATCGGCGTGCAGCGGGCGTACGAAGCCCGACGCGACCGCGTGCGCCACCCACGCCCGCAGGTGGTGGTAGTAGCCGCCGACGTCGAGCAGGCCGACCGGCTTGCGGTGCAGCTCGAGCTGCGTCCAGGTGAGCACCTCGAACAGCTCCTCCATCGTGCCGTACCCGCCGGGCAACGCGACGAACGCGTCGGCGAGCGACGCCATCATCATCTTGCGCGCGTGCATGCCGGCGACCACGAACAGCTCGGTACAACCCTCGTGACCGAGCTCGTGGGCCATGAGCTGCTCGGGGATGACCCCGAGCACCTCTCCCCCCGCGGCGAGCGCCCCGTCGGCGAGCGCGCCCATCAGCCCGACCCGGCCGCCCCCGTACACGGTGCCGACGCCGCGGGACGCCAGCAGCGCGCCGAACGCGCGCGCCGCATCGAGCATCATCGGATCGACCCGGTCGCTTGATCCGCAGTAGACCCCTACCCTTCGCATCCTGCGCCCTACCACGCACCCTCCCCATCCGATACGGACTCGCCGCTACTTCACGTATCCGAGCGCGCGCAGCGCCTCGACGTTGATCGCCGCTTCGGTTCCTTCTTCCGGCGCTTGCACCGCGACAGCAGCGCGCAGCACCGGCCCGTCGATCGCAGGCTGCGGCATCAGCTCCTCGCGGTCGCGCACGTGGTCGAACGCGGCCACCGGCGCGCCCCCCCACGGCGCACCGTAGACGATCACGCGCCCCGACACATCCCGGGCGCTGCGGTCGAGCCGGAAGTAGTTGTTGCCCCACGCCGTCGCGACCCGGTCGGCGGGCACACCGGCGCGCAGGTCGATGCCGCCAGGATCGAGGCCGGCGATCGCGCGCAGGGTGGGCCGGACGTCGACCAACGAGGCGACCCCGCCGGCCTCCCCGGCGCACGCGGGAGCGGCCAGCGCCAGCGCGACGTCGGTCACCTCGCTGTGGTGGCTGTGCCCGTGCTCGGCGCCGCCGTGGTCCCAGAACTCCTCGCCATGATCCGCCGTCATCAGCACCGCGCCGCGCTCGAACACCCCCTTCGCCTCGAGCGCGTCGAGCAGCCGCCCGACGTGCAGGTCGGCGTGCGCCACCTCGTTCGCGTACGCGGCCTTGATCTCGTCGCGGTGGGCCTCGGTGAGCAGCCGCCCCGACCGCAGGTCTCCGTCGACGATCGTCGCCGCGATCGACTCCGGATCGGCGTTCAAGTACGGCATGTGCGGGTCGAGCAGGTGAATCCACACGAACCAACCGCCGCTCGGTTGGTCGCCAATCCAGCCGAGCGCACGATCGACCACCACCTGGGCGTCGATCGGCACCGGCCCCTGCGGCATGCCCGCGAGCAGCAAGCGGCCGGGGAACGCCTCGTTCGCGTGCACGAACAGGTCGAAGCCGCGCGCGAACCCGAGCGTGGACTCGAGCCAGGGGTTGGTGACGAACGCGGCCGTCGCGTAGCCACGCGCGCGGAGGTCCTCGGCGAGCATCGCCGCGTCCGGGTCGATGCCCTGGTAGACGCCGCCCGGCCGCGCGTCGGCGCCGTGGCCGGCCGGCATCTGCCCCGTCATCACCGACGCCATCGCGGGGAGCGTCCACGACGACGTCGACGCGGCGGCAGGCCACGCGATCCCGCGCGCCGCGACCCGACGGTAGCTGTCCATGCGGACGGCGTGATCGGCCCGCAGCGTGTCGATGGTGACGAGCACGATCGGCGGGAGCGCGGCGTCACCCTGCCCGCCGCCGCGGAACGGCCCCGCGAGGTCGGCGACGAGCCGCGTCTCGGCGTCGCTCACCGCGACCGCGCCCTGGAGGTGCGCCGTCTCGAGCGAGGACGCGTGCGCGAGCAACAACCAGCGGGCCCCGACCGCGGCGGCCACCGACGCGAACCCGGCGAGGATCGGGCCGATCGCACGGCGCGACCCGAACCGCACCGCAGCGACCGCGACCCCCACCGCCCCGACCGCCGCCAGGCCGGCGTGGATGGCCCCATCCGGCCCCAACACCACCGCGGTCCCCGCGAGCGCCAGGACCGCGGGCAGCAGCGGCGACCGCTGCGCGGGCGTGCGCGCGAGGCGGATCTGCGCGCCCGCCAACACGAACGCGCCGAGCAGCTCGAACCCGACCTGGGACCACGCGTGCCGCACCATGCCGCCCGCCGCCAACCACAGCTCACACACGACCAGCGCGGACCAGCCCGTGAGGATCGCGGCGGACTCCCGCGTCGTTGGCGCCACCGACATGCCTACCCCCGGGGACCCCGTCTACCCGGTGGCGGTTGTTCGGCCCAACGGTGTCGAAGCAGCAGGAGGTCGACATGAAGGCGAGCTGGCCGGTGCTGATGCTGTGCGCGACGACGACGATCGGGTGCGTTCGAGCGGGAGACGTCGAGCACAAGGTGCCGGTCGCCGATCTCATGCGCGCCGTCGTGCAGATCTCTAAGGGCGACGTGGATGTCGTCGGCAACGGCGACTCCGACGAGGCCGTGGTCGAGGCGTCGTGGGGTGGCCTCGGCGGCGGCCCGCTGGGCGTCTGGACGACCGGCAACACGCTCAACGTCGACGCGCGCTGCTCGGGCATCGCGCTGTGTGGTGGCGACGTGCGGATCGCGCTCCCGGACCACCTGGCGCTGGAGGTCGTCGCCGACGCCGGCGACGTGCGGGTCGACGGGCTCGCGTCGAGGGTCCAAGTCGCGCTCGGGGCCGGCGACCTCGACGTCACCGGGTCCGGCGGGGTCGACCTCGCCGTGGGCAGCGGAGACGTACGCGTCGACGTGTGGGAGCGCGCCGACGTACACGTCGACCTCG
>CAIUDO010000024.1 GCA_903897935.1 uncultured Pseudomonadota bacterium | reverse complement strand
CGCAACCCGATCGACGCGGTGCGCGCCATCGCGGCGGCGTCGACGGGCACGACCGGGATCGCGATCTCGCGGCGCCTCGCGGCGCTCGGCCACGACGTCTGGATGCTCGGGTCGGTCGAGGCCCACCTGCGCGCTCGCGCGGACGGCGGCCCGCCTGTCGACGGTGTCACCTTCGAGGGCACGCTCGAGCTCGGCGCGCTGATGCGGGCTTGGGTCGAGCGGCACCCGAGCGGCGCGGTCGTGCACGCCGCCGCGGTAGGTGATTATGCCGCTGCTACCAATGATCCAGCGCGCAAGACGCCGTCGGGCATGGCGGAGTGGCGCCCGTTGTTGGTGCCTACGCCGAAGCTCGCCGACCAGGTGCGCGGTTGGGGCTCGGTCGGCCCGTTCGTGACGTTCAAGGCGGCGAGCCCGGACACCACGCCCGATGCGCTCACCACGATCGCGCAGGCGCAACGGGCGCGCACCCGGTCGGATCTGGTGTTCGCGAACGTGCTTGGTCAGCTCGAGCGGGTCCAGCTCGTGACCGCCGACGAGGTCAGGTACGCGCGACGGGAAGAGGCGATCGAGGCGTTGGTGCGGTGGGTTGACGAGCGCTTGCGCTCGCCTTGAGGGGGGCCTCGTCGCCTCTTCCGTCACGGTCGCTGTTCGGACCCGCGGGTGCGGCCGTCCCTTCCGTCACCGAGCGTCACAAGCCGCCACGGCGATGCGAGGCGCGTTGGTACACGTGCTCGTACCCAGCGACCGCGGTGTCCCACGACACGTCCTTGCGCATGCCCCGCTCCGCAGCGCGGAGGAACCGGTCCTTTTGGTGCTTCCACGTCCATAACGCACGATAGAGCGCGTCTCGCATCGCCGCCCCGTCGAACGCCTCGAAGCGGAACCCGGTGCCGTGATCCTGTTGGGGATCGAGCGGGGTCACTGAGTCGGCGAGGCCGCCGGTGGACCGCACCACGGGGACCGTCCCGTATCGCATCGAGTAGAGCTGGTTGAGGCCCGACGGCTCGAATTTGCTCGGCATGAGGAACAGGTCGGCGGCGGCCTCGATACGGTGCGCGACCCGCTCCGAGAAGCCGATCCAGGCGCGCACGTTGTTCGGGTACCTGCGCTCGAGCTCCCGCAGCGCGTGCTCGTACCGAGCGTGGGCGGGCGCGGCCGACCCGAGGAGCACGAACTGCACCCCTTGCTCGGCCAGCCACGGCACCGACTCGATGATGAGCTCGACGCCCTTCTGGGGGTCCAACCGGCCCACCGACCCGACGAGGGGTACGTCGTCGCGGGGCAGCCCGAGCTCGGCTTGGAGCGCGCGCTTGTTCTGCGCTTTTCCGGCTACGAAGTCCGTGACGTCGTATCGGCGATCGAGGTGCGGATCGGTGGCAGGGTTCCACTCGGTGGGGTCGATGCCGTTGAGGATGCCGGTCATGCGGTCGTGTCGGATGCGCAGGATCGCGTCGAGCCCGAAGCCGCCGCTCTCGGTCATGATCTCGCGCGCGAAGGTCGGCGAGACGGTAGTCAGCTCCTCCGCCGTGAGCAGGCCTGCTTTCAGCAGGTTCAAGTTCCCGTACCACTCGAGGCAGGTCGGGGTGAACCACCGCGGCGCGAGATCGAGGCTCGCGAAGTCGTTGCCCGGGAAGACGCCTTGGTGCGCGAGGTTGTGCACCGTCAGCACGCTCGGCGCCTGGGCGTAGATCCCGAGCGGACGGTACACGGCCTCCAACAGCACGGGAACCAGCGCCGCGTGCCAGTCGTTGGCGTGGAAGACCACCTGCTCGCCGAGGGGCGCGCCGTCGATCAGCGGCACCCGGCGCGGCACCTCGAGCGCGACCCGGGACAACACGGCGAAGCGGAGCAGGTTGTCCTTGAACGTGCCGCGCTCGTCACCGTACAGGCCGCGACGCCCAGAGAACATCGGATGTTCCACGAACAGGTGCGGCACGCCGTCCCGGTCCGCGCGGAGGATCGCCACGTCGTGCCGGCCGCTCCCGGTGTGCACGCCGAACCGCGCGCCGGTGTCGGTGATCCGGTGCGCCTGCAGGTCGATCGAGCCGTAGCGCGGCGACACCGTGACCACTTGGTGGCCGCGACGTGTCAACGCGGCGGGGATCGCCCCGCAAACATCACCTAGACCGCCGGATTTGGAGAACGGTGCTACCTCACTCGACACGACCACAACGCGCACGGGCCCTCCTCACGACGCCGTTGTACCCGAGTTCGGTCGGCCCCGGTTAGGGGCGCCCGGTGAGGCGAACCATGTGGACCGAAGCGGAGCGCGCGGCCATCGAGCGGAGCGGCCGGAGCGCATCTTCCGTCGAGCAGCAGGTCCGCCTGCTGCGCGGAGGTGGCGCGGCGGCGGTGCTGTCGCGGCCGTGCACCCTCGGAGATGGCATCCTGATGCTGGACGAGGTTCGGGCCATCGCGCTCGAGGCGTTGTGGGCAGAGGCCGCGGCGGCGGGGCGCTTCTCGGCGTTCGTGCCCGCCTCGGGAGCGGCGACGCGGATGTTCGACAGCCTCACGCGGCTGTTGGCGGTCAGCGAAGGGCCGCTCTCGATCGAGCGGGTTCGGCGGCTCGGCGCGCTCGACAAGGCGGTCGACCGCGCGGCGCGTGTGCTCGAGGATCTGCCCGAGCTCGCGCTGTGGCCCATCTTGGAGGGGCAGCTCGCGGAGCTGGGCGTCACGGTCGACGCCCGCGACCTGCGTCCCGTGGTGCAGGCGATGTGCGCGCCCGGCGGCCTCGCGTCGTTGCCGAAGGCGTTGTTGCCGTTCCATCGGTATGAAGACGGAACGGTGCGCACGCCGCTCGAGGAGCACCTGTCCGAAGCGCAAGCGACCGTCGGCGACCAGCACGGCTCGGTCCGGGTTCACTTCACGCTCCACCCGTCCCACCAACCGGCGGCGCGCGGCGTAATCGACGCGTGGCCCGACGCGGCGCGGTTCGCGGTCAGCTTCTCCGAGCAGGACCCATCCACCGACACGGTGGCGTTGCAGGGCGACAAGCTCGTGCTGGGCGACGACGGCGGGTTGGTGCTGCGTCCGGGTGGCCACGGGGCGCTGCTCGGCAACCTCGCTGCCACGGGCGGCGACGTCGTCCTGATCAAGAACATCGACAATGTCGTTCATGATCACGTTCGATCTGCGATTGTGAAGTGGCGGAGGCGGCTCGCCGGGCTGTTGGTGGAGGTCGAGCGCGCGGTGCACGGCGCGGTTCGAGACCTGCACGAGGGGCGGCGCGGCGCGGTCGCGGAGGCTCAGCGCGTGTGGGCGGACGTGGTCGGGGGCGCTGGCCCGGCGCCGTCCACGGCCGCCGAGCTCTTGGCGGCGTTGGAGCGTCCGATCCGGGTGTGCGGCATGGTGCCCCACGACGGGCAGCCAGGGGGAGGGCCATTCTGGTGCGCCGATGGGAGCCGCCAGATCGTCGAGAAGGCGCAGGTCTCCACCGACGACGCCGAGCAGCACGCGATCCTGGAGCGGTCGAGCCACTTCAACCCGGTCGATATGGCGGTCTCGCTGCGCGACGCGTGGGGGCGGCCGTGGGACCTCGACCGGTTCACCGATCCGTCGGCGGTCATCCTGACCCAGAAGCTGCACCGCGGCCGTCCGATGACGGTGCTCGAGCTGCCCGGGTTGTGGAATGGCGGGATGGCAGGTTGGATCTCGGTGTTCGTGCACATGCCGCGCGAGGTGTTTCAGCCCGTCAAGACCCTGGCCGACCTGCTGGTGCCGCCGCATCGGCTCGGAGCGCCGCTGTGAGGGTCGCGTTGGTGACGGCGCGGACGGTGCCGGATTGGGAGGTCGACGATGGGTTGCTGCACAACGCGCTGCTTCGTCGCGGCCACACCTTACAAATGCCGTGCTGGGACGATGATCGTGTGGATTGGAGCGGATTCGACGCGGTCCTGATCCGCACGCCGTGGGACTACACCGCTCGTTGGCAAACGTTCGTCGCGTGGGCGTCGCGCGTCGGCGCGGTGACCCGACTGCTCAATCCCGCGCCGATGCTCGCTTGGAACGCCCATAAGTCCTACCTTCGCGATCTCGAGTCGCATGGCGTGCCGGTGGTGCCTACGATCTGGCTCGACCGGGGCGACGACGTGGACGTGCGCGCGTTGTGCGCGGACGTGGGGTGGTCGCGGGCGTTCATCAAGCCGGCCGTCGGCCTCTCCGCGGAAGGCACCCTCCGATTCGACGTCGGGACCGCCGGCGAGGCCGCCGCCCAGCACGTCGGCGCGTGGTTGCCGCGCTCTGAGCTGTTGGTGCAGCCGTACTTGTCGTCCGTCGAGGTGGTCGGGGAGCGGTCGATGATCGTGTTCGCGGGCGAGCCCTCGCACGCGGTCGTAAAGGTGCCTGTCCCCGGCGACTACCGGGTGCAGGACGACTTCGGGGCGTCTGATCATCCCTATGAGCCGACGGTCGACGAGCTTCACTTGGTGGACGCCGCGATGGCGGCGCTCCGCGCGCTCGGGCACGACCCGCTGTACGCCCGCGTGGACTGGCTGCTGGACGACGCGGGGCGGCCCTGCCTCAACGAGCTCGAGCTCATCGAGCCGTCCCTGTTCTTCCGCCACGGGGGCCGACACGCCGCGCAACGGCTCGTCGTCGCGCTGGAGGCGACATGTGGCTGATGGTGTGGGCGATGGCGTGCTCGTCGGGCCCGACGGTGGTGCAGTACGAGGTGGCCCGCGGGGACACCTTGTTCGTCATCGCGAAGGCCCACGGGGTGACGGTCGACGATCTTCGTCGATGGAACGGCATCGAGGGCGATCGGATCGAGGTCGGTCAGGTGCTGCGCATCGAGGTGGAGGACCCGCCAGCGGCGGTGGCGGCGCGGCCTGCGCCGAGCAAGGGAACCGGGCGCGTGTCGGCGCCGGCGGGCGGCCGCGCGCTCCCGCCGGAGCAGGCGTGCCTCGCCCCGCCGGGCGCCGCCGACGGCGATGCCAGCATGGTGGCGAGCGAGGGGTTGTCCCGGACCCAAGTGCGCACTGCGCTCGACGCGTTCGTGCCGGAGCTGATCCCGTGCGTCGAAGGCGAAGCTCCGGCCGGCACTCTGTTGCTCGACCTCACGATCGCGTGCACCGGTCGGGTGGCCGCAGTGGCGGTAGCCAAGGACCCGGGCTGGCCGGCGGGCGTGGTGGCCTGCGTGTCGGACACCCTCCGGTATGCGCCGTTCCCGGCGCATGATCTGCCCGATGGTGAGCAGATCACCTGGCCGCTTTCGTTCTCTGGGAGCTGACGTCGGTCAGCCGCGTGCCCGCTCCATCAGCGTCATCATGAGCAATGCGGTGAGCACGCGGGTCTCTTCGTCCGCGGTCATCTGGCCATGCTGGCTCACCTCGAACTTGCCCTCGAAGAACGCCGGCATCTTCTTGACCTTGAGCAGCAGGGTCCCGTCGGCGCGGGTGACCAGGTAGGTCGGGTTGAGCAGCATGACCGCCACGAACCCGACGAGGGGGATCTGGGCGAGCAACGCCTCGAGGAAGCGGACCCAGGCGTTTTCTTCCTTGATCGAGGCCACGACCTCGTCGCCGCGCTTGATGTCGTAGTGGGCGGAGAACAACGAGCGGCGACCGTGGCGCTTGATGGCGCCGATCGCGGCGCCGTCGGCCGTGGTGATGCCGTATTCGGCGTTGAAGTCGAACACCCGGTCGGCCTTGATCGAGTACAGCGGGGTCGACTGGCTGTCGTCGGAGAACACCGTGACCGCTTCCTTGAGCTTGAACAGCTTCTGCTTGACGTACATACGCAACGTACCGTCGGCCTCACGCACGTAGATCTGTGGGGCGAAGCCGAGCACCTTGAACGACAGCGACAACGGGTAGTTCACCGGACCTCCTACAGGATGACCGAGGGTACCCGTTCCGCTCCGGTTGTCGAGTATTCCCGGCGGGTGCGCGCACTTTTCTTTGTTGCGCGCGCAGGACCCGGCGGAAGCCGGGACGGCCCCACCGCGCCCTGTCGGTAGGGCGAACCGTTGGTTTCAGGCGTTGGGCGGAACCGTGGCGTGGGCGGTAGCGCCGCCGTGATCCGGCCGTCTCCGCCGCTGACGTGCGAACCATCGCTTTTGGCGGCATGCCGCTTGCGAAGGGAGGTGCGCACGGAGGCGGACGATGTCGGAGACGGTCCTTGGCGCCACGCTGTTGGGCGTCGACGCGGTGCCTATCGAGGTCGAGGTCGACCTGCTGCGCCGCTTGCCCAAGGTGTGCGTGGTCGGCCTGGCGGCGAGCGCGGTCAAGGAGTCGGCGGAGCGGGTCCGCTCCGCGATCGCGAGCGCGGACTGCGAGTTCCCGCGCATGCGGGTCGTCATCAACCTCGCGCCGGCGGACCTGCCGAAGCGCGGCACCGCCTTCGACTTGCCGATGGCGGTCGGCATCCTCGCCGCGGACGGTCAGGTGCCGACCGTTCCACTTTCTTCCATGATCTTCGTCGGTGAGCTGTCGCTGGGAGGCGAGCTGCGCCCGGTCCGTGGGGGCTTGTCGATGGCCCTGCTCGCGCGCTCGATGGACCGCACGCTCGTGATGCCGCGGGAGAACGCGGCGCAGGCGGCGCTCGTGCCGGGCGCGCGCGTAGTGGGCGCGGCGACGCTGGCTGAGGTCGTCGGGATGCTCAAGGGTGAGCTGGCGCTCCCACCGGCATCACCCGACAACGGCGCTCCGCCACGGCATCAGGTCGATCTGTGCGAGGTCCGCGGGCAGGCTGTCGCGCGCCGCGCGCTCGAGATCGCGGCGGCAGGCGCCCACCACCTGCTGATGGTGGGGCCACCTGGCTGCGGGAAATCGATGTTGGCACGTCGCCTTCCGACCATCCTTCCGCCAATGGAGTTCGAGGAGGCGGTCGAGACCAGCCGTGTGCACAGCGCCTCGGGGTTGCTCGACGAAGCGCGTCTGATGTCCGAGCGCCCGTTCCGCGCCCCCCACCACTCGGTCACGGTCGCAGGGCTGGTCGGCAACGCGGCGCTGCTCCCCGGTGAGGTGAGCCTCGCCCACAACGGCGTCTTGTTCATGGACGAAGCGCCCGAGTTCTCGCGCTCGGTCCTCGAGGTGCTGCGCACGCCGCTCGAGGACGGCGCGGTCCGCGTCACTCGCGCGGAGGGGACGATCGAATATCCGGCTGGGATCACGCTGGTGATGGCCAGCAACCCGTGCCCTTGTGGTCGCCGGGGGAGCAACCAGCCGTGCGCGTGCACCGAGCAGGACGTGCGGTTGTACAAGCGCCGGCTCTCGGGGCCGATCCTGGACCGGATCGACCTGCACATCGAGCTGCAGCCGGTGTCGCCGACGGCGCTGCTGCGGGACGGACCGGGTGAGCCGTCCTCGGCGGTGCGGGCGCGGGTGGTCGCAGCGCGCGCCCGTCAGTCGGGGCGGGGGCAGACCGTCCCGAATGGCCGCTTATCGGCGGCTGACCTGGAAGGGGTCTTGAACGCGGACCCGGCTGCTCGGGACGTGCTGTTCCACGCCGTAGAGCGGTTCGGCCTGTCGGGGCGGGTGTCGACGCGGGTGTCGAAGGTCGCCAGAACCCTCGCCGATCTGGAAGGCAGCCTGAACGTGTCGCCGGCGCACATGGCCGAGGCCCTGGGGTTTCGGCCGCTGGAGGGCGCGTGACGGCCGCGTGGCTCGGGCTGCTGCTCGGGGCGCGTGTGCACGGGGTCGTCGACCGCGTCGAGGGCCGCTGGCTGGTCGTCGAGTGGGAGGGTTCGGTGATGGGCGACGTGCCGTCGGAGCTCGTGCCTACGGGCGTCGGGGAAGGGGATCGCCTGGTGTTGCGCACCGTGCGCGGTCGCTGCGGCCCGTCCGCCGAACTGTATGGCTTCTCGGGAGTTTCTCAGTTGTTGCCGCCTCGCAGTGGTTGCGTGGTGGTGACGGTCCCTCACCGGCAGGGTGAACGCCGGCGTGAACGAACGAGGTGAGTGGTGGAAGTGACGATCTCTGCAGAACATCGGGCTCAGGCGCTGAACCAGGCGATCCTGGGCGTGGAGAAGAAGTACGGTCGCGGGACCGTGATGCGGCTCGGTGAGCGCCCCGCGGAGAAGATCGAGGTCGTGTCGAGCGGGTGTTTGTCGCTCGACCTGGCCCTCGGGGTCGGTGGGTACGCGAAGGGTCGGTTGATCGAGGTGTTCGGTCCGGAGTCGTCCGGCAAGACGACGCTGGCCCTGCACGCGATCGCCGAGGTGCAGTCGCGCGGCGGGACGGCCGCGTTCATCGACGCCGAGCACGCGCTCGACGTCACCTACGCGCGTAAGCTCGGCGTCGACACCGACGCCTTGTTGCTCGCCCAGCCGGACAACGGGGAGCAGGCGCTCGAGATCGCCGAGGCGCTCGTGCGCTCGGGCGCGGTCGACATCCTCGTGGTCGACTCGGTGGCGGCGCTGGTTCCGCAGGCCGAGATCGAAGGCAGCATGGGTGATCAGCACATGGGCTTGCAGGCCCGGCTGATGTCGCAGGCGCTGCGCAAGCTGACGGGGATCACGGCGCGCTCCGGGTGCACGCTGTTCTTCATCAACCAGGTGCGCCAGAAGATCGGCGTCGTGTTCGGCAACGGCGAGGTGACCACGGGCGGCAACGCGCTCAAGTTCTACGCTTCGGTCCGCCTCGACATCCGTCGCATCGGCGCGATCAAGGACGGTGACAAGAACGTCGGCAACCGCGTGCGTGCGAAGGTCGTGAAGAACAAGATCGCGCCGCCGTTCCGGGAGGCCGAGTTCGACAT
>CAIUDO010000023.1 GCA_903897935.1 uncultured Pseudomonadota bacterium | reverse complement strand
GCCGCCGGCCACGCCCCCTTCGACGCCGCCTTCGATGCCTTGCGCCGACCCCTTGACCGAGCTCGACTCGATCTCCTCTTTGACCTCTTCCTTCAGGTCGACCACCTCCTCGGTCATCTCGTCGGGGGTGGGCACCTGCTCCTCGGTGTCTTCTTCTTCTTCCTCGACCTCGGACCCGAGGGGCGGCGGGGGAGGCGGGGGCGGCAGCTCGTCCATCTCGGGCTCGTCCATCGCGACCTCGACCATGTCGGAGTCGTCGATGGTGGCCTCGATGACCGCCTCGGTCACCTTCCACGCCGCGATCAACAAGGACGCGCCCAGGACGCCGCCGATGATGGCCGTGGTGACGAGCAACGAGGCGGCGCTGCGCTTGCGCGCCTCTTCGTCCAGGTCCTTCCCAACGTTGTCGAACATGTTCGTCTCCGAGGGCGCAGTGTGCGGCGCGCGCGATGCTACCGTACCGGCGGGCCGGCCGCGAGCCCGACCCACCAACGCGACCGGCCTCTTAGCCTTTCACCACCGGATCGGACAACGGAACCCGCGTCGGGGATCCGTCAGGGGTCGGGTCGGATACGCGGCCGGTCGATCCGTTCGCGGTCGGTCACGGTCGGCGGTAGCGTACGATGAGCTGAAACGACGCCGCGACCGGCGCTCCGTCGACCTCGGCTGGGAACCACCGCCAGCGCAGCAGGGCCTCACGGACCGACGCGTGGAACACCGCCGGGCAGTCGAGCACGTCGACGCCGGTGGGCGCGCCCGACCGGTCGACCCGCACCGAGACGCGGCAGTCCACGCTCGCGACACCGAGCGCGTCGGCGTCGGCGTCGGCGGGCCACGCCGGGCTGACGCGCCGCTTGACGACGACCTCGGAGTGGTGGAGGACCCGGATGTCGCCGTCCCCATGGCCATCGCCGCCGCCGCCGCCGCCGTTGGTGCCGGGGACGCTCCCGCCGCGGCCGATACCCCCATGGAGGCCGTCGCTGCCGGCGTCTTCGGCGGTGCCGCTCGCGGGGACGGGGTCGGTGACCGCGGCTTCGGGCGGCACCTCGAGGCTCGCGACGGCCTCCGGGTCGGGATCGGCCGCGGTGGCGGTGGGGGGTGCGGCGCGCGGGGCCGGTGGGGGCGGTGCTCCGCCGAGCTCCGGGTCGTCGTCGCCGATCTCGATGTAGGCGACCTCGATGTCGTCGACCTGGCCCAGCACGAGCTCCGTGGTGCGCCACGCCGCGATCGCCACGATCGCAGCGGTAGCGCCGGCCAGGAGCGCGGTGATGAGCACCAACGACGCCGCGTGGCGCCGGTCCGCGCTGGGATCCAGATCCTTGCCTACATGCTCGAACATCGGCCCTCCGACGACGGTCGGGTAGGGTTCTACGTCGGCGTAGGCAACGGGCTCGTGGACGCGACGAGCCCTACTCGTCCCCGTCCGGCTCTGGGACCACCCGCTCCTCGACCCCGCGTGACCCGCGGCTCAACATCGCGACGCGCTTCTCCGCGACGTCGAGGTGCTCGTGGCAGGTGCGCGCCAACGCGACGCCTTGCTCGAACAGCCGCAGCGCCTCCTCAAGCGGCACCTCGCCGGTCTCGAGCGCGCGCACGCAGCGCTCCAGCTCGGCGAGGTTCACCTCGAACGCGGGCTCGTCAGCGGTGCTCATTCGGCCGCCACGCGGATGCGCTCGATCCGATCGAGCATGTAGGTGCGGGGCTCGTTCGTCTCGCGGTCCAACGCGACCAGCACCTGCGTGGACGCCTTGAGCGCGAGGCGCTGCGGCTGGACGCGGCACGCGAGCCGCTCCCCCGTGCGCGCGACGTACACCATCTCGACGTCGAGGCCGCGCTTGATCGCCTGGTCCACGACCGGGCGGACCTGCTCGGGGGTGACCTCGGGCGGCAGGTCCGGGGCGGCGGTGTTGGCCGCGAGGCGCGTGCCGGGCACCGGCTGCAGCGTCTCCGCGCGCGCCAGCTCCTGCCCGCGGCTCTCCGGAGCGATCGCCGATCCGCGCGCGTCGGCGACCAGCCGCTGGAGGTTCTGACGCGCCTCCACTTGGCTCGGGTCGCCCGGGTACGAACGCATGTCCGGCGACGAGTCGAAGCCGAACTCACGCAACAACGCCAGGATCTGGTCGCGGCGCGACCGGTCGACGGCGTACATGCCCGGCGCGAACCGGTGCAGCAGGTACGGCTTGATCCGCCGGTTCCCCTCCAGACGCCGGATCTGCGAGCGGTGCACCGTCATCAAGCACACGTCGTGGAACTCGACGTCGCCGCGGTGCCCGATCCAGGTCTTGAGGGTCATCTCGACGTTGTCGGGGAGGCCGATCTGCGAGTTGTCCCGGAGGAACTGGAGGATATCGTCGCGACGCCACCCACGCTCGAGCGCGGCGTCGATCGTGGACTCGGTGATCTTGTAGGTGTTGGCGCGATCACACCCGCAGAGCTGCGCGATCTCGCCGATCCGGAACAAGAGCACCGGCGCGAGGCCCGCGGGCGCCATGATCTCGAACGACGGCGTGAGGTAGAACTGGGAGAACCCGTCGTCTTCCGCGGGCTCGAGCATGCGCCGACCACGCTCGGTGAGGCGGTAGAACTTCTCCTGCCCCCACTGCCCGAGCTCCAGCAAGCCACAGCGGACGAGCGGTGAGAACGTGAAGCTGTCGCGGTCGGCGGTGCGGTTGTTGGCGAACTGCCGGCGCTGGTAGCGCCCGCGCCAGTCCTCGCCGCGCTTCCAGCGACGGTACAACGCCATCAACGGGCGCTCGCCGACCCACGCGCCGCGGGCCTCGTGCACGGCCCACATGACCCACTCGCCGAACGCGATGCGCTTCTCGAGGGCGCGGAACAGCAGGTCGCGCTGGTCCTCGGGCTCGAGCTGCAGCCACTCTTCGACGACGTCGCGGTTGAGCGCGAGGTACTCGCCCCGCAGCTCGACCATCCCGTGCATCATCAAGAAGTCGAGGTGGAACGAGAACAGCTCGCCGTCTGGCTCCCACACCTGCGCGAAGAACGCGTCCATCGCCTCTTGGTCGTGGCGGTAGATGTCGTGGCGTTGGGTCAGTCGTGGGCTGCGCTGGTCGATGTAGGTCGTCAGCGTGGCGATGCTGAAGTCGAGCGGCGGGCAGAACGGCTTCGCGTCGAGCACCCGCACGTCTTCGTGCGTGAACGTGGGCAGGCGCATCTCGTCGGCGAGCTCGGCGGTGAGGCCGTCCGCGAGCACCTCGGGGATCACGTAGAAGTAGTGGCTCTCCTGCACCTCGGACGCGAACACGAGCCCCTTTTCGGCGAGCTGCTGCATGATCCGCTGCCAGTCGCGGTCGTGCCCGCCGTAGGACGCGATCATCTCCCGGCGGAACTCGTCGTGGTGGGCGATGCCGCCGGCCTGCAGCAGCGCCGCGAGCGCCTGACGGTCGCGCTCGTGGAGCTGCTTGAGCACGTTGCCGAGGCGCGCCCCCTGCGCGATGGCGCGCGCCGAGAGCTGGATCATGCGGTCGTTGTCGCCGACGCGGTCGGGCTGGCCGCCGAGGCCGCGGTACAGCGCGCCGACCAGCGACGGCTGCAGCCGGCCGAGCCAGGTGGTGAGGCTCTCGAGCTCGGTCTTGGTGAGCGTGCGACGACGGGTCGCCGCGGAGCCCGGGGTGCCCCGCCGCGCCCGCGAGCTGCGCTTACGGAACGGGTTCTTGGCCGTAGACGGCACCGAGACCACCGGCCCCTCGATCTCGACCGACGTGCGACGACCCGACCGACGGCCACGCCGAGGCTCCGGCTCCTCTTCGGGCCCGCTGTCGTGCGCCTCCTGGCTCGCTTGCGGCGCTCCGGCCTCGCCGGGCGCGCGACGGCGACGACGCCGCCTGCGGCGCCGACGTCCATTAGAATCGTTCGGGAGGTCTTGCTCGTCGCTCATAGGCGAGGACTCCGGGCGGTAGTGGAGCGGCGGCTACTTCGCCGCGCGCTCTTCGATCGAGTAGCGGTACCCCTGCTCGGTGAGGAAGAGTTGGCGCTTCATGGCGAACTCCTGCTCCTTCGAGTCGGCGGTGGTGACGCTGTAGAAGTGGGCCTGACGGTTCTTCGGGCGCAAGATGCGGCCGAGGCGTTGTGCTTCTTCTTGGCGGGATCCGAACGAGCCCGACACCTGGATCGCGACGTTGGCGTCGGGCAGGTCGATCGCGAAATTCGCGACCTTGCTGACCACGAGCCGGCGTATCGCGCCGGTGCGGAACTTCTGGAACAGCTCATCGCGGGTGCGCTGCGGCGTGGACCCCGTGATCAGCGGGGCCTGCAGGTCGCGCGCGATGTGCTCGAGCTGCGACAGGTAGGTGCCGATGATCAGGATGTTGTCGCCGTCGTGGCGGGCGACGAGGTCGCGGACCACCTGAACCTTACGCGGGTTCTCGGACGCGAGCCGGAACTTCTCTGCTTCTTCCGACGCTTCGTACCGGGCTCGTAGGCGTGGGTCGAACGGCACCCGGACCTCGCTGCACAGCGCCTCGGCGACGAACCCTTGCTTCTCCAGGACCTGCCACGGGAGGTCGAAGCGCTTGGGCCCGACGAGCGAGAAGACATCGCCTTCGCGGCCGTCTTCGCGCACCAGGGTGGCCGTGAGGCCGAGCCGGCGGCAGCCTTGGAGCTCGGCGGTGGCGCCGAACACGGGCGCCGGCAGCAGGTGCACCTCGTCGTAGACGAGCATGCCCCAGTTGCGGTCGCGGAACAGGTGGATGTGCTCGTAGTCCGCCGTCTTGCTGCGGCGGTAGGTGAGCACCTGGTACGTCGCGACGGTGACGGGCGCGATGCGCTTCTCTTCGCCCGTGTAGACGCCGACCTCGCGCTCGGTGAGCGACGTCTTGTCGAGAATCTCCCGGACCCACTGGTTCACGGCCGACTGGTTGTTGCATAGGATCAGCGTGTGCTGCTGCACGACGCTCATCGCGAGCAGCGCCACGATCGTCTTGCCGGCGCCGCACGGGAGGACCACCACGCCGTGCCCCCCGGACGCGTTGCCGCCGAGGTGCCAGCGCTTGACCGCCTCGTGCTGGTAGACGCGCGGCGCGAACGGGCGCCCGCCGAGCGTGGTCGGGCGGAGGGTCACCGGCAACGGGTCGCCGGGCAAGAACCCGGCGAGGTCGGCCACCGGCCAGTTGTCGAGCAACATGCGCTGCTTGAAGATGCCGCGCATGCCCGCTGGGATCGCCCACCCGCGCTTGCCGTCGCGGACGAGCATCTCCCCGCCGGTGGGCGTCTTCGTGACCAGCCGCTCGACGTAGGCGGTCTCGAATTCGACGCGAAGCACCGACGGGTCCTCGCCGTGGCGCAACAACCGGACGAGGCCGTACCGGGTGAGCGTGTCGTCGATCCGGCGGCTCACCTCGGCCGGGATGTCGAACTTCGAGCGCGCGCGCAGGGTGTCGATGATGTCTTCGCGCGTCATTCCGGCAGACGCGGCGTTCCACAGCGACAACGGCGTGATTCGATAAGTGTGGAGCAGCTCCGGGCTGCTCTCGAGCTCAGCGAACCGGGCCAAGAAGTCGCGCGTCTCGTCGAACGCTGGATGCCGAGCCTCCAGCAGGACCTTTCCGTCGCCCTGAACGATCAAGGGGTTCGACGGGTTCATCGTGCCCTGGCGGCCGTGGCCGGGCGACGGGAGGGACATGCTAGGGTCAACGTAGATCCTCCGGAGGGAGGGCGGGTGCCACCGTTGTGGAGTGGGCGCGCACGCTGCGCGTCGAGCGTCGGAAAGGTGCTTCGGGGTGGAGCACTGCCACGTCGTCGCACGGCGCCGGGGCGCCGATGCACACGGTCCGTCGCGCCGAGGTTGGCCGGCGCACGCGGCGGTCGCAGACCGCCTTCTCGGGAGCGGGCGCGAAGCGACAACCCGTTCCTGCGGCTTTTGTTACTTCTGGCGGCGCCGCTGTCAACCCCGGCGGGCGGCGCCGCGCCGCATCTCCGGCGATGGTCGGCTCGTTGTTTAGGAGAGACGCCTGGAACGCGACCTTCTTGCGCTGAATGAGGTGACCGCTGGCGATCGCGCGATCGTCGGCGGGAAGGCGTGGCACCTCGCGCGCCTCGCCGAGCGGGGCGTGCCGGTTCCAGCCGCCTTCGTGGTCCCGGCGTCGGTGTTCGTGCGCGCGCTCGAAGCGGCGGGCTTGTACGCGGACGCGGTCGCGGCGGCGGCGGCGGGTGGGTCCAACGAGCGACGGTTGCACGACAACGTCATGGCGCTGTCTTTGCAGGGCGACCTCGCGGAGCGGGTCCGGGCCGCCGCGCGGGCGCTGCTCGGCTCGGGTGGCGGCGGGCTCGCGGTGCGGTCGAGCGGCGTCGAGGAGGACGGTCGCCAGCGGTCGTTCGCGGGCCAACACCTCACGGAGCTGCAGGTGGCCCCCGACGACGTCCCAGCCGCGATCGTGCGGTGCTGGGCGAGCCTCTACGGGGCGGCGGCGACGGCGTATCGGGCGGGGCCGGTCTCGTCGGGAGCGCCCGGGTCCGCCCTGGTGGGCGCCGGGCCCGTGCCGGGCGGCATGGCCGTGCTGGTGCAGCGGATGGTTCGGCCGCGCGCGGCCGGCGTGATGTTCACCGTGAACCCGCTGTCCGGGTCGTGGCGCGAGATGGTGGTGGAGGCCACGTGGGGCCTTGGGGAGTCGCTGGTGTCGGGCGCGGTGACGCCCCACTGGTACTTGGTGCGCCGCCCGCGCCGCGCGCCCAAGGCCCTCGAGCGGCTACGCGGTCGCGCGGGCGGAGCGCCCGAGGGTCCGTGGTCGGCCGTCCGGCGCGCCCTCGGAGAGCGCGTGGTGCGGCTCGCGGTCGTGCAACAAGACCTGCCCGACATCGAGCGGATGCTCGAGGTGGGGTCGGACGGCGCGCTCTCCGAGGTCGCGGTGCCTGCCGTGCGGCGCGGCGCCGCGACGTTGGACCGGGACGCGTTGTTCCGGCTGTGCCGCCTCGGGCTCGACGTCGAGGCGCGGCTCGGGGCGCCCCAGGACGTCGAGTGGGCGGTCGACGACGGCGGTGCGCTGCACGTGCTGCAGGCGCGCCCCATCACGTCGCCGGCGGCGCCGCGCCCACGCACCGACGTGTTGTGGACGCGGCGGTTCATCGGTGAGCGCTGGCAGCGGCCCGCGACGCCGCTCGGCTGGTCGATCGTGCACCCGATCCTCGAGTGGTTCATCGCCTATCCGGAGGTTCAAGCACGTTACCTGGGCGGTGGTCCTGCGCTCCGGCTGGTCCGCTCGCGGCCGTACGTCAACGCGACGGTGTTCCGCTACCTCGCGTTCAAGGCGCCGGGCGCGCCGCCGCCCGGGTTCTTGATCGACCTGCTCCCGCCCGAGGAGGTGGAGGCGCTCCAGCGCGCGTTCGCCCAGCGGCCCGGCGTGCACGTATACGCGGCGATCTTCCGGACGACCTTCGAGGAGCGCCGATGGCGCCGATTCCGTTGGAACCCGTTCACCAACCACCTGCGGTGGGACGAGTACCTGGTTCGGTTGCAGCGCGCGCTCGTCGACCTCGACCGGCCCGCGAGCGGCGAGAAAGACGGATTGCGTAAGGTAGAGGCTGGGATCGAGCTGGTCCGCGATTACGTGGGCGTGCATGTCACCAGCCTTCTGTTCGCGAACATGTGGTACCAGATCCTGGAGGGTCTGCTCGCCACCTGGGCCCCGGACCGCGCGGTCGGGTTGCTGGAGGGGCTCGGCACCTGCCCGCCTGGCAACCTCACGCTCGAGATCAACCACGCGTTGTGGTCGCTGGCGCGCCGATGCGACGACGCTGCGCTCGACGCCTTGGAGCGCGGCGACGCGCTGCCTGCGGCGTTCGCGGCGGCGCTCCAGGAGTTCTTGTCGTCGTACGGGCACCGGTCGAGCGCGAGCTGGGAGATCTTCGCGCCCCGCTGGGCCGAGGATCCCGCCGCCGTGGTGCCGCTGCTGCGCGCGCACCGGCGCGCCACCGGGCCGTCCCCCGAAGATCGGGCCGCCGCCCAGGAGGTCCGTTACACCGAGGCGTTCGCCGAGCTCGGCCGAACCGCCGACCCGCTCCGGCGCGTCGTGCTGCGGCGGGTCGTGGCGTTGACCCGCGCCTACCTGTTGCTTCGTGAGAACCAGCGCTTCTGGTTCGATCGCCTGCTGGCCGCGATCAAGCGCGCGTTGGTGTCGGTAGGGGCGAGCCTCACCGCGCGCGGCGCCCTCGGGCGCGCCGACGACGTCGCGTTCCTCACCTGGGTGGAGGTCCGCGGCTTGTGCGACGGGACCCTGCCGCTCACCGAGGCCGCGCCGTGGGTGGCCCGTAGACGTGAGCGGTACGACGCCGACTGCGCGGCCCCCGAGCCGCCCGTGTTCTTGCGTGGCGACGAGGCGATCGAGGAGGTGGTGGCCCCGGGCGCTCGGCTGCAGGGCCTCGGGGTGAGCCCCGGTCGTGCGCGCGGTCGCGTGCGCGTGGTGCGGTCGTTGGCCGACGGTCAGCGGCTCCAGCCGGGCGAGATCCTGGTCGCGCGGGCGACCGACCCGAGCTGGACGCCGTTGTTCTTGGCGTCTGCGGGCGTGGTGCTCGAGCTCGGGTCGCGGCTCAGCCACGGCGCCGTCGTCGCTCGGGAGTACCGGGTCCCCGCGGTCGTCAACGTCGACGGCGCCACGCGCCTGCTCGTCGACGGGCAAGAGGTCACGATCGACGGTACGAGGGGCGCGATCTGGGTTCATCCCTGACACGGGGGCGTGGTGACGATCGACGGGCTGGTGTCGGTGCCCCGGTGCGTGCGCGTGGCGGCGTCGCCGGACGGTTCGTGGCTGTGCGTCGAGGTTCAGCGGCCCGACGCCGACGGCGCCCGGTTCGTGTCGCAGCTCTTCCGGGTCCCCGTCGCCCCAACGTCGTCGGAAGGACCTACGCTGCCCTTGGTCGCGGCGGGGCCGGTGACCGCGCTGACCCGCGGCGACGTCTCCTGCTCGAACCCCGAGTTTCGGCGCGACGGCGCGCTCGCGTTCTTGAGCAAGCGGGTCGACCCGGGCGCGTCGTCGGACGACGCGGTCGCCCAGGTCTGGTTGTTCCCGCCCACGGGCGGCGACGCCACCCCGCTGACCGACGAGCCGCTCGGCGTCACCGCGTTCCAGTTCAGCGGCGCTCGCTTGGTCACGGTCGTGCCGGTGCTGCTCGGGGTGCCGCACGATCGGCAGGCCGCGGTCGCGAAGGACATCGAGAAGAACGGCCCCTCCATCCTCCGGTACACGCAGATGCCGGTGCGCTTCTGGGACGACTGGCGGCGTCCGGCGGCGCCGCACTTCGTCGTGCGCGACGCCGACGGCGGCGGTCGGCGCGACCTGACGCCGACGGCGGATCGTGAGCACCGCGGCGCCCCGTGGGCGGTGGCGGGCGAACGGCTGATCACGGTCCGCTACGATCGCGGCCCTGACGGCATCGACGACGGCGCCCTCATCACGTTCGACCTCGCAACCGGCGCCATCGAGGTCGTGCGGGCGGCCGCCGGGTGGTGCCCGTTCGCGATCGCGGGTGCGCCGTCCGGCGTCGCCGCCGCCCTCGCCGAAGATCGCACCGGGAGCGGCGCCAGCACCATGCAGCTGTGGACCGTCGACGGGGGATCGGCCCGTCGGGTGGTGCTCGACGATCCGTGGCTGCACCCCACCGAGGTCGCGGTAGCGCCGTGGGGCGGCCTCGTGGTCGTCGGGGCGCGCCGCGGGGAGGTGCCGGTGGTCGCGGTCGACGCGGACGGGCGCACCACCGTCGTCGCGGCGGGCGCGTCGCACGAGCGGGTCGTCGCCGGCCCGCCTGGGGTCTGGTTCGGCCTGCGCAGCCGCGTCACCCACCCGCCCGAGCCGTTCGTCGTCGGGCCGGAGCCGGGCAGCGCGCGCCTGATGCATCGGTTCTCCGGCCCGGAACACGAGCTGGTCGTCGAGCACCTCGACACCGTCGGCGCGGATGGGGGCCACACCCACAGCCTGCTCGTGCGCGCCCCCGCCGACGCGCGCGCGCCCGTCTTGATGTGGGTGCACGGCGGGCCCATCTCGGCGTGGGGCGACGGCTGGCACTGGCGGTGGTGCGTGGCCGCCGCGGTCGCGGCCGGGTTCGCGGTGTGCTTGCCGAACCCCCGCGGGTCCACCGGGTATGGCCAAGGCTGGGTCGACGGGGTGTGGGGCAACACGTGGGGCGGGGCGTGCTTCGACGATCTCATGGCGGTCACCGACGCCGTGGAGCGACACCCGGCGGTCGACGGCCAGCGCGTCGTGATGATGGGGGGCAGCTTCGGTGGGTACATGGTCAACTGGGTGGGCGGCCGCACCGACCGGTTCCGCGCGCTGATCAGCCACGCGGGCGTGTTCGACTTCCGCGTCATGTTCGCGACGACCGACGAGCCGGCGTGGTTCCGCAAGATGCTCGGCGTGCACGCCTGGCACCCCGACCTCGACCGGTACTCACCGCACACCGGCGTCGACTCGTGGCGTACACCCACGATGATCCTCCACGGGCAGCGCGACGTGCGGGTCGGGCACGATCAAGCCGTCATGCTGTTCGACGCGCTCCAGCAGCGCGGCGTGCCGAGCGAGCTCGTCCTCTTCCCCGACGAGAACCACTGGATCCTCAAGCCGCGCAACATCCGCGCCTGGTACGACGCCTGGATCGGCTTCGTGCGGGCGCACGTGCGCTGATCGCGTCAGGGCGCGACGATCAAGCGGGCGCGTACGCGGTCCGGCACCGCCTTCGCCGCCGCGTCGAACGACGCTCGGTCGGCGAACACCCCGACCAACCAGTCGAGCTGGAACAGGTTCGGCTCGAAGGCCCCTCCGGTGTCGCCCACCACCACGAGGCGCGCGTGCGGCCCGGCGGCGTCGGTCCACTCGAGCGACACCAACGCGCCGAGTCCGAGCCCAACGACGTCGCCCGCGACGGTCACCCCGGGCTCGATCCGCACCTTGTCGTCCGAGCCGTACCCGAGGATGCCCGGGACCTCTCGGAAGTACCACAGCCGATCCTGCCGCTCCGGGGTGCGGGCCGCCTCCGGTGACCACGCGATGTGGTTGTGTCGGTGCACGTTGAAGAACCGGCCGTCGCCGCCCGCCCCGACGACGCGCACCGTGCCTTGCATGAGCGCCTCGTGCACGCTCGCCCGCGGAAGCCAGACGAGCGGTGGCGCCGCCCCCGCCGCGAGCCCGCCGTCGAGGAACACACCATCAAGCACCTGTTTACGCGTGTACCGCGCGCGCACCAGGTCGTCCCCGGCGGCGATCCGCGCGTCGGCCTCCGCGGTGGTCAGCCCGGACTCCTCGGTCGGGACACCGTACAGCGCGGTGTCGAACCCCGGCTCGGGCGCGGCCCGCCCTTCGTGCTCCCACACGAGGTACTTGGTGACGCGGATCTCGTCGCCGTCGAGGCGGACGCCGCGCGCCGCCGCGCCGTCGTGGTCGGGGGACCACCGCACCGCAGTGAACGACTGATCGAGGAGCGCCGGGTCGCGTAACGACGCCCCCGAACCCGCGGCGACCAGCGCGACGACCCGTTCGAGCGTGCGCCGCCGCGTCTCCGCGTCGATCCCGGTGGCGGCGACGGCGGTGGCGGCGCGGTCATCGGGGTGCGCGTCCAAGTAGCGGAGGATGTCGGCGGCCACTCGGGCGAGCGCCTCCGGGTCCGTCGTGACCTCGCCGAGCGCGCCGACCGGCTCGGGCTGGAACGCGGCCGGGCCTCCGCGGGCGGGAGACGCGCCCAACGCCGACAGCAGCAGCGCGACGACGAGGCGGCGCGTCATCGGTTCCCGGCCACGAACGCACGCGCTCCGGCGAACGCGTCGAGGAGCACCTCGGCCCCGTTGCGTAGCTCCTGCGCCAGGGCCTCCTCGGTCGGCAAGCCGACGGCGCCCCGGGTCGACGCGAGGTCGGCGCGCAGGCAACGCTGGGGCATCGCCGCGAGCTCCTGCGCGAGCGCGACCGCGGCTGCCCGCGCGCCGCCGCTGGGCGCGAGCCGGTTCGCGAGGCCGATCGTCAAGGCCTCCTGCGCGGACACCGGCCTCCCGGTGAGGATCAGGTCCGTCGCGCGGGAGCCACCGATCAACCAAGGCAACCGGACGGTCCCTCCGTCGATCAACGGCACGCCGACGCGCCGGCAGAACACCCCGAGCACCGCGTCTTCGGCGACCACCCGAAGGTCGCACCAGCACGCGAGCTCGAGCCCCCCCGCGACGGCGTGCCCCTCGATCGCGGCGATGACGGGCTTTCGAAGCTGTAGACGCGTCGGCCCCAGCGGGCCGTCGCCGTCGGGCGCTACCCGGTTCGGCGCGCCGGCGGCGATCGCCTTGAGGTCCGCCCCCGCGCAGAACGTGCCGCCGTCGCCGTACAGCACCGCCACGGACGCGTCGTCGTCCTTGTCGAAGCTACGGAACGCGGCCGAGAGCGCGTCGGCGGTCGCCCGGTCGATGGCGTTGCGGCGGTCGGGGCGGTCGATCACGACGACGGTGACGGGGCCGTCGCGCTCCACACGCACGCTCATGGTGCCACCGCCCGCAACGACAGCATCAGGGGTGTGCGCGCGACGCCCGGCGGCCACGTCCAGGTGCGGCCCGGGCCCGGAACCAGCGCGTCGACGACGCGGCACCCGTTCGCGTGCGGGTGCTCGTCGACGCGCGCGAGCACGAGCCCCGCGTCGAGCACCGCCCCGAGGATTTGGGCGGTGGTGTGCTGCCACGACGTAGCCGGGGTGGTGAGGGTGGCCGGGGTCGCCGATGTCGCCGCGCCGAGCGCCTCCCCGGACGCGGCCACGTAGTCGCCCACCGGCGCGACGAACGGGGCGTCGGCGAAGTAGTCGTCGCCGGTCGGTCGGACGTCGGTCGGCCCGCCGGCCCACGACCAGACCAGAGGGTGGAACTCGACGATCACGAGCGCACCCCCGGGACTGAGGATCCGACGCGCGCCCCGCATCCAGGCGCGCAAGTCGGGGATCCAGCCGAGCGCACCATACGACGCGAACGCGATATCGAACCGTTCGTCGGTGGTGCGCATCCAGTCGACGACCTCGGCCTCGACGAACGTGGCCGCGATCCCGGACTCCGCCGACAAGGCGCGCGCGAACGCCACCGCCTCGTCGGACAGATCGACGCCCACGACCGCCGCGCCGCGTCGCGCGAGGCCGAGGCTGTCTTGCCCCGAGTTGCACTGCAAATGTACCAGTCGACGTCCCGTCAGGTCGCCCAGCAACACGAGCTCTTCGGGGAACAACGGGTCGCTCCCGGCGCGCAGGGCGGCGGCCTGGTCCCCCTTGTGCGCGTTGTGCGCGCGCGTCGCTTCGTTCCAGCTCTTCCGCGTCAGCGCGATCGCGGCGTCGGGGTCGGCCATGGCGCCTCCTGGGTTCATAGGCCGCGCTCGGGTCGGCGGGTCGCGCGCGTACGCGTTATCCTAACCCTCGCTCGTTTCGGATCATGTGCGGTTCAGGGAGGCGGTGATGGTGGTCGGCGTCATGCTGGTGGGTTTGTTCGCGTGTGGAGATGACCTTTCGACGCACGATCGCCTCGACGCGCCCGAGATCGACGCGTCACGCACGGTGCTGGAGCGCCTCGCCACGCTCGAGGCGCGGGACGCGGCGATGATGGCGCGGCTCACCGCGGTCGAGGCGGAGGTCGCGGCGCTGGACGGTCGGGTCGGCGCGCTCGAAGCGGACCTCGGCGCGCTCACGACCGCGGTCGACGGCCACGTGACGGTGCTCAAGGCGAAGGACGACGGCCTGGACGCCGACATCGCGGCGCTGACCGCCGCGGTCGACGGTCACGTCACGGTGCTCAAGGCGAAAGACGATGATCTCGACGCCGACGTCGCGGCGCTGACCGCCGCGCTGGACGGTCACGTCACGGTCCTCAAGGCGCAGGCGGACGGGCTCGACGGCCACGTCACCGTGCTCAAGGCGTGGGCCGGCGACCTCGGCGGCGGCGCCCCCGCGGACGACAGCCCGGAGGCGCTGTCCGACGTGCTGTTTGTGACGGATCCCACGGGTCGCACGTCGGTGCGCATCTCGGGTCGGACGTCGAGGCCGTCTACGACGCCATCGCCGCCCTCGAGTGCGCCTGCCCCTGATTCGTTGGGCGGGTGGTCGTCGCGTTCGTAACGTCGGTCGCCGGAGGTTTTTGTGCGTTGGTGGCTCGCGCTCGCGTTCGGCTGCGTCGGCACAAAGGAGCTGCCCCAATCGGACACGAACGCGGGCGCGGACACCGACACGGACGCGGACACCGACGCGGACACGGACGCGGACACCGACGCGGACACGGACGCGGACACCGACACCGACACGGACACCGACACGGACACCGCCCTTGGTGAGGCTCCGCTGCCTGCGTCCTGCACGCCCGCATCGCCGCTGCCGCCGGACGCGATCACCCCGCTCGGACGCCTGCAGTACACCCTCGGCGACGCGTTCATGATGGAGATCGTCGATCTGCAGTGGGACGGGGGAGACACCGTGCTCGCGGTCGGGCAAGGCGGGCTGCTCGGCTTCGACGTCCGTGATCCGTGGGCGCCCGCGTTGTCCTTTCAGTACACGACGCCGCAACACTACCGGTTTCACCGCGTCGAGCCGCTGTCGGGCGCGTTCGTCGCGGTGACCATGCGCGACGAGCGGCTGCTGATCGTCGACACGGCAGCGACCCCGCCCGCGGTCGTGTTCGAGCACCGCGCGCCCGGCGTCGAGGGGCTGGCGCTCACGGGGAGCACGCTCCTCGTGACCGCGCGCGACGTCGGGTTGTTGGTGTTCGACGTCGCGGATCCGGCGCGCGCCGCGTTGGTGGCGACCGTCCCCGGGCTGTCGCGGCCGTTCGAGCTCGCGCCGGTGGTGGACGGGTGGACGTACGCCGCGGACGCCGCGCTCGGACTGATCCCGATCGACGCCACGGACCCGTGGTCGCCGGTGGTGCACGACCCGGTGCCGGCGCCCGGCGCGCTGCACGTGACGGCTGACGCAGCGCGCGTCGTCGTCTCGGCGGGCTCGACCGGCGCTTGGGTGTTCGACCGTGTCGATCCTGCCCGGCCCGCGCTGCAGTCGACGGTGCCCACCGGCGGCGCGGCGACGATGGCGGCCCTCGCCGGCGACACCCTGCTCGTCGCTGACATCGACGGCATCGTGGTGGTCGACGTGTCGTCGCCGGCGATGCCGGTGTCGGTGGCCCACGAGACCACCGAGCAGTTCGCGCTCGCGGTCTCCGGCCACGACGGCGTCGCGTGGGTCGGCGATTGGTCGTACTTCGCCGGGTTCGCCTACGATCCGGGCGTCGTGTCGGGCGACCTCGATCTCCCGCTCGACGCGCTGACCGCGCCCGCCGAGGGTGGGGCGGCGGCGTATACGCTGCACAACCGCGGCGCCGGGCCGCTCGCGCTGGTCGGCGCGACGGTGACCGACCCGCGCGTGACGGTGTTCGCCGAGCCGCAGGTCGTCCCGCCCGGCGGATCGACCGTGCTGCGGTTGGAGGTCGCGGGCCCGGAGGCGCCGATCGACGCCGTGTTGTGCCTGGCGTCCGACGATCCGGACACGCCCGCGGTCGAGGTGCCGCTGACGGGCGGGGTCACCGAGCCGCCGATCGGCACGTACGCGCCCGAGTTCGAGCTCGTGGACCTCGCGACGGGGGAGACCCGGCGGTTGTCCGATCACCTGGGGCAACCCATCTTCTTGGCGTTGTTCGCCTACTGGTGACCGGCGTGTCCGTCCGAGGTCTCGGACATCGACACCAACATCTTCGAGGTCTACGGCCCGCGTGGGCTCGTCGTTTACGGCGTGGCTCCAGAGCAGTCTCCAGGCCCGGTCGAGGCGTTCGTCGACGGGCTGGCGATCGACATGCCGGTGCTCGTCGACGGCCCGGTGCCGCTCGATCCCGTGTACTTCATCGACGAGGCGTTCCTGACCGCGGCGTACCCGAAGAACTGGCTGATCGGGCCCGATGGCCAGTTCGTGTACGCCGACAACCGGTACGAACCGGACGAGCTCATCTGGCGCATCGAGGAGCTGCTCGGCGAGGGGTCGGCCTCGGCGGTCAGGTGAAGATGATCTGCGCACCGTCGGCCAGATCGAAGAAGTCGCCCGCGGTGATCACGTCGCGGACCACCGGCAACAGGTCCGCCTTCTCGCGGCCGAACATCTTCATCGCGAGCTCGCACGCGTAGAGCTCGCCGCCCGCTTCGTCGATGGTGCGCAGCATCTCGCGCGCGTCGGGGATGTCGAGCGTCTTCATTCGGTGCATCATCATGGTTGCGGCGAGGTTCTCGACGCCCGGGATGCCGGCCAGCATCGTCGGCATCGGGCTCGACGCGTTGCCGACCAGGTTGAGGTGCAGGTGATCCACCTTCGACTCGGTGATGACGTCGAGCCCCCAGAACGTGAAGAAGACGAACACCTCGATGCCGGCCTGTCGCGCGGCGTTCGCGAGGATGAGCGCAGGATACGCCTCGTCGAGGCCTCCTTTCGAACAGATGATCGCGACGCGACGAGCCACGGGTCCTCCTCAGATGCAGCCAGCAGGTTTGGGCAGCCCAGCGATCCGGGCGACGGTCCGCCCCGGCGCCCGCGGGAACAACGCGTAGAGGTCTTTGGTCGACACGCCGGTGACCTGGGTCAGCCGACGCACGTTCGGGGACGCCCCGGTCGCTGCGTAGTCGTCTCGGGCCGCGACGATGACGGCGCGGTGTGCGTCGCTGAGCGCGAGGTCGAGCGACGCCGCGGTGGCCTCGGCGGCCTCGATCGTCCAGTCGGCGTCGTACGCCGACGCGTC
The DNA here is from genome assembly GCA_903897935.1 of uncultured Pseudomonadota bacterium. Lineage (GTDB taxonomy): Bacteria > Myxococcota_A > UBA796 > UBA796 > CAIUDO01. Next base: position 21,522 of record CAIUDO010000023.1, on the reverse strand, counting down.
CGTCGGGGGCGCAGCCAGCGGCCGGGGGGCCAACGCCGGCGGTGGCGCGGCCTCTGTGGCGCGCCGGAACCGCCCGGACGACGCCGTTCCCGGCACCAGCCCGGGGGCGCGCTCCATCGCTCGGCTCGCGCGCCCGACGTGCCGGGTCAGCTCGAGCAACAAGCCGAGGCCGCGTTGAACGTCTTCGTCGCGGCCCGCCCCGAGCAGCCCGAGCGGCCCCACCGCCGGTACCTCCGACGCGCCGTGCACGACGTCGGCGGCGTCGTTGACGATCCGCAGCACGTCGGGCCGCGTGACGTTGCGGAGCGTTCGGAGCACGCTCACGGTCGACGACAACAGGTCGCGCAGCTCGTCCGGGCGCAGATCGCCGACCACCCCGTCGGCGGCTTCGGCCAGCTCGGCGCCGACGCGCATCCAGCCGCGCCGCTCCATGCGGTCGAGGTGCCCCGAGATCGTCCGCAGGGCGTCGCGGCCGATCGGGCCCAGGTCCGCGAGCAGGTCGTCGATCGCCTGCTGACGATCGAGCAGGCGATCCAGGCGGTCTTCGATGGCGGACAAACGCTCGTTGAGTGCGGGGTCCATCATCAGCTCCACTTGCCGAGGCTCGAGTACCGGGACTCCATGGGCAGCTCCCCACCCGGGAGCAGCCCGTTCCAGTACATCCACTTGAACGCGAGCTTGCCCCAGTGGTTCGCGGCGCTCTCCTCCAGGAGCGTGAACGGGCCGACGCCGGGCAGCGGGTAGCGCCCGGTCGCGGGCTCGTGGGCGTAGTCGAAGTCGAGCAGCATCGCGCGGCCGTGCCCGGTCTCCACGAAGCAGGTCGCGTGGCCGTCGTAGGCGGGCGGGAGGGGCTGGTCGGCGAGGTAGTGCTCGAGCACGGTCGCGAGCGCCTCGGCCTGGTAGTGTGCGGCCGCGCCGGCCTTCGACGTCGGCACGTCGGTGGTGTCGCCGATCCCGAAGATCGTCGGATCGACGAGGCTCTGCAGCGTGTGCCGGTCGACGCGCATCCACCCGCCGGCGTCGCCCAGGCCCGCGGCGGCTACGAGCGGGTCCGGGCTGTTCACCGGGACGGTCACGAGCAGGTCGAACGGCACGCTGCGCCCGTCGAACGCCCGGATCGCGCCGCCCGCGCCGTCGACCTCCGACACCGAGAAGTCAGGGACGACCGAGATGCCGCGCGCGGCCATGACGTCGCCGAGCACGCGCGACGCGATCGGCTTGGAGAACGCCCCTTCGAGCGGCGTCGCGTACACGATCTCGGTCGCGGCGCGCACGCCGCGCTCGGTCGCCATCGCCTCGAGCAAGAACGCCATCTCCAGCGGGGCGACCGGGCACTTGATCGGGAGGTCGACGAAGTTGACGACCACGCGCCCGCCGCGGAACCCACGCAGCGCGTCGCGGAGCCGCATCGACCCCGCGAGCGTGTAGAACTCGTGGGTGGTCACCCCCCAGCCGCCGTCGGTCAGCCCTGCGGTCTCGCCTGGGGCCGGCTGACAGCCGGTCGCGACCACCAGCACGTCCCACCCGACCGACCGGCCGTCCGCGAGGTGCACGGTGCGGGTCGCCCGGTCGAGCGCCCGAACCTCTCCGAGCTCGAGGCGCACCGCGCGGTCGAGCGTGCGCCGCCGCGACCGGACGAGCTCCCGCTCGTGGTTGACGCCGAACGGCAACAACAACAAGCCCGGCTGGTAGATGTGCTGGTCGTCCCGGTCGATCACCGTGACGCGCCAGTCGGCCCCGAGCCGGGCGCACATCCGGTTGGCGATCACGGTGCCGCCCGTGCCGCCGCCGAGCACGACGAGATGCTTCATTGGACCCTCGCGTCGACGTGCTGCACGCGTCGTGCCATGCCCCGCCGCGTCGGGAGCCACGGAGTCACGCTGCAACTTCGGCGGGCCTCGGTCGTGATCGCGCCGCTGGTGTGGCGTTTCGCACACGCCCACCGGTCGAAGGTCGAATCCTCCGAATCAGACGGCCGGCGCGCGCTGCTCGTAGTCCGTGCGACGTCGCCCGCGTACGCGCGCTCGCCCGTCGGATCTGGCGTAGCTGATCGTGACCTCGCGGCATACGATGCGCCGACGGAGGCCACCCATGCGTCAGCTGTCGATCCGCTTCACCCTTGCGTGCGCGCTCTCGCTCGTCGGCGCGTGTCAGGGCAAGCCGGACACGGCTCCTCACTCCGGCCCCGACACGGACGCCGACGCGGACACCGACGCGGACACCGACGCGGACACCGACGCGGACGCCGACAGCGACGCGGACACCGACACCGACACCGATGCGGACACCGACGCGGACACCGACGCGGACACCGACACCGACACCGGGCCGCCGCTCGAGCTCGTCCAGTGGGGCCCGCTCCTGTGTGACGATCCGGGGGCGCGCGACTCGTTGGGGCCGTTGGCCCCTGCGGATCTGGGCGCCGACTGGGCGGACCAGATCGCTGGCTCGCGGTGGCCCGAGCAAGCCGGTTCGCCGATGCAGGGCATGGGCGTGCTGGTCGAGGACCTCACGGGCGACGGCGTGTGGGACGTCGTGTTGCCCAATTTCGGCTCCGACGAGCTGTTCCTCGGCGTCCCCGGAGGGGGGCTCGAGCGCGCGGAGCCCGGCCGCTGGCCCGACGCCGTCGACGACCTGACCGAGTCCGTGGTCGCCGCGGACGTCGATGGAGACGGCGACCTGGACGTGATCTCCCTCGATCGCGGTGGTCCGAACGCGCTGTTCCGTAACGACGGCTCGGGTTGGTTCACGAAGGAAGATGCCGGTCTCGCAGCGGATCCCCAGGGCTCGGTCGGGGCGGCGCTCGCCGACATCGACCTGGATGGCGACCTTGATCTGTTTGTGACGAATCACGACCTGAGCGAATACCAGTCGAATGGCTCGCCGGACGGGCCTGGCGATCCGGATCGGCTCTACCTCAACGATGGCGAAGGGTACTTCACCGACGTCACCGTCGAGCGGCTGCCCGCGGCCACCAACGACGCCTACACCTACATGGCCGGTTGGTACGATCTGAACGGCGACCTCTACCCCGACTTGTACCGCACCAACGACTATGGTCCGAGCTGGCGCGAGAACACGGCCATGATGAACCCTGGCGCAAAGGGTGGGATGTTCCTCGATCACTCGAAGGAGACCGAGCTGGATGTCGCGCTCGGTGGCATGGGCATGGCGATCGCGGACCTCAACGACGATCAAATCGTCGACTTCGTGCTCACCAACTGGGGCCCGATCATGGTGCTGGAGAGCGCGTCCTACGCGTTCTGGTACCGCACGGAGCAGTCGCGGGGCATCGACTATCGGCACGAGACCGGCCACTACGGCTCGTGGGGCACCGACCTCATCGACCTCGACAATGACGGTGACCTCGACTTCATCGCGGTGTGCGGTCAGATCATGGAGGAGCGAGGCTTGACGAACAACCCGGCGCTGCAGCCGGACGTCATCTACGAACAAGACGACGGCGTGTTCTCCGACGCGACCGCGGCGTGGTCGTTCGGGGATCCGGCCAACAATCGCGGCTTGGTGGTCACCGACCTCAACGATGACGGGTATGTCGACGTCGTGCGCCGGTCGCTCGATAAGGACGCCGAGGTGTTGTTCTCGCGCTGCGGCGAGGGGTCGTTCTTGCGCGTCGGCCTGCAAGGGCCGGGCAAGAACACCCGCGGCGTGGGCGCGCGCGTCGAGGTCGAAGCGGGCGGCGTCATTCGCACCCAGTGGATGCTCGCGGGCGGGCGCGGCTTCACCAACGGCACGACCTTCGAGCTGCACTTCGGGCTCGGGGCCGCCGAGACCGTCGACGCGCTTCGTGTGTACTGGCCGGATGGAGAGGTGACTGTACACGAAGACGTCACCGCGCGGCAACGTGTTACCGTCGTGCGTCGCTAAACGATCGGGCCTCGCCAAACTGCGGCGTGGATCGGGCAGAAATTTTCCGACGCTGGTTGACGAGCGAACCGTCGTGTCGTTAAGATGATGTCAGGGGGGCCGGGTGGGGCCGTTCGCTCTGGCTTTTGCCGTGCACAGCGGGTGCACGTCCGGTGCCGTCCACAGCGGAGGGCCGGGCGACGCTCCGGTCGTGTGCGTCGCGGTGTGCGACCTCGGGGTGGCGTGCGCGGAGTCGTGCAACGGCCTCGACGACGACTGTGACGGAGTGGTGGACGACGACGCGGCGGGCGCCACGTGGGTGTTGCCCGACCGCGACGGCGACGGGTTCGGCGACCTGCAAGCCGAGCCGATCCGCTCCTGCTCGGTCGAGCCCGAGTGGACGTCGGTGGAAGGCGATTGCGACGACAGCCGCGCCGACGTCTACCCGGGTGCCCTCGGTGTGGCGGGCGACGGAGTCGACCAAGACTGCACGGGCCTAGACGAGGTGCAGTGCTGGTTGGACTCCGACGCGGACGGCTTCGGTGCTGGCAGCCCGGCGCTCGCGGATGGTAGCTGCGTGCCGCCCACGGTGGCCATCGACGGTGACTGTAACGACGGCTTCTCCGATGTCTTTCCAGGCGCGGCCGAGCTGCTCGACGACGGTCGCGACCAGGACTGCTCGGGCGCGGACTCGGTCACGTGCTTCGTGGACGGCGACGGCGACGGCGTCGGGAGCGGCCCGTCCACGGTCGCCGAGGCCGTGTGCCCACCCGGAGCCTCGCGTCGCGGCGGTGACTGCGACGACGTAGACGCGACGATCAACCCGTCACAGCGTGACGTGGCGTCGGACGGCATCGACCAGGACTGCTCCGGCGCCGATCGGGTTCGGTGCTTCGAAGACGCCGATGGCGACGGGTTCGGCGGGCCCGTCGTCGTACCCGCCGAAGGGGCGTGTGGCGCCGGCTTCGCTTCGAACGGCCTCGATTGCCTCGACAGCGACGCCGCGACGTACCCGGGCGCGGCCGACGTGCCCGACGACGGGGTGGATCAGAACTGCACGGGCTTCGACCTCGTCAGCTGCTACCTCGACATTGATGGCGACGGCGTGAGCGGCACGTTCAGCGCGTACCGTGACGGGTCTTGCCGGCCGAACGAGTCGACGGCCGCCGGCGACTGCGACGACAGGGACGACTCGGTGCTGCCCGGCGCCGTCGAGGTCGTCTGGGACGGGGTCGACCAGGATTGTGACGGCCACGACCTGGTCGCGTGTTACGTCGACGCCGATCGCGATGGCTACGGTGTGGGCGCGCCGACGTACCACAGCGACGCGTGCCCAGGCTCGGAGGCGCCCGAAGGCGGGGACTGCGACGACCGCGTCGTGCTCACGTACCCAGGCGCCGAGGAGCGTTGTGACGGGGTCGACAACGACTGTGACCCCTCCACGCCGGATCGCGGCGCCAACGTTGGCGCCCGGCCGTATTCGCGGCTGCAGATCGCGATCGACGCGGCGTCGGATGGGGCGACGGTCTCGGTCTGCCCCGGCAGCTATGAGGTCAACCTCGTCATCAGCGCCGTCGACGTCTCGCTGGTCGCCCGGGATGGCCCGGGAACAGTGGAGCTCGTCCCCGACGCGGACGGTCCCGTCGTCGCGATCTACGACGTGAGCGCGACGCTCGCGGGCCTGGACATTCGAGGGGGTACCGGGGAGATCTGGGGTGGTTCGACCGTCGGCGGCGGCGTGTACGCGGACACCCGTGGTGAGGTCCGGATCGAGGACTGTCGTGTCGAAGGGAACAGCGCTACCTACGGCGGGGGCGTCCTCGTGTGGGATCTCTCCGAAGACGACACGGGCACGCTGCGCGTCGCCCGCACGGAGATCAGCGGGAACTCGGCGGTGGGGGCCGGCGGCTTGTACACGACGGTCAACACGGAGTTCGAAGACGTTCAGGTGTTCGACAACACCGGCGACCTCTACGCGGGTGGTGTGTTCGTCGGCGCCTACGGGGCTTCGCGGGCGCTCACCGTCACGGTTGCTTCGTCGATCCACGACAACGTCGCGATCTGGGACGGCGGGGGGCTGTACCTGTGGGGTGACGTCGCAGTGGCGGGGCCGCTCGAGATCACGGGGTCCTGGGCATGGCGTGGGGGAGGGGTATACACCTACGGCTACCCTTACGGGTATGGTTGGGGTCCCGCCGCCCAAGCGCAGTTGAACGGCGTGTTCGTTGGCGAAAACGCGGCGTATGAAGGTGGTGGGCTGTACCTCTTCGGCGACGCCCGGTTGGTTGGGCTCACCGTCGACGGCAACAGCGCGTCGAGTGGCGGCGGGATCGCCATTAATGCTGGTAGTACGTCGATCGATGGCGGCTCGGTGACCTCGAATGAGGCCGACGAGGGTGGGGGGGTCTGGCTTTCGGCGTGGTCGCTCTCGGTCGCCGGCAGCGACTTCGGTTCGGGGGCCTCGGACAACGCCCCATCCGACGTGGGGGCCTACGGATACACCTACGACGCCGCGTCCGACACGTTCGCTTGTGATTTTTGGGGGTGCTCGCCGTGAAGGTGGTGCTCGCTGGTTTCATGGTCCTCCTCCTCGCCCCCGACGCAGCTCGGGCGGCGGTGGTCACGATCTCGGCGCCTACGGTGCGGATGGTCGCCAACGGGCGCGCGATGGTGGCGCTGGATCTGACGATCACCGCCCCGGACGGCACGCCCGCGCCGGACGGCGTCGTCGTGCCGCTCGATGTGTCCCTCGGACGGGTGCTCGGGGTCACCCCGGTGGAAGACGGTCACGCGACCGCGTGGCTTCGCGCTGGCACATGGCCAGGGGTGGCCCGCCTCACGTCGCCTGGAAACACCGTCCTAGGCGACGACGAGATCTGGCTCGCGCACGGCTCGACGGTCGACATGCAGCTCCACCTGCACGGGAGCCTCAGCGAAGGCACCGCGAGCATGGCTGACCACGCCCGCGACGCGGAGCTGACCGGGGTCGACGTGTTGTGGTGGACAGACCACGATGGTGGGTACCTCCACCCGGACTATGTGTTCGAGGTGTTGGACTTTGAGGATGGCGACACCGTCGCCGAGGTCGAGCACGTGTACGCGGGCCCTGGGGAGGTCGGGTTCGCGCTCGACGACGCCACGTTCGTCGATGGTCTGTGGTCTGGCGAAGTGCTCGCCGGAATCGGGCCGGATGGCTCGTATGGGTGGCGCCTCGAAGGTATCGGCGGCGAGCCCTTGTTGCCACGAGACGCGGAGTGGTCGTTCTCGCTCGGAAAGACGTGGGCCAGCATGCTCCTGTCCGACATCGAGCTGAGCTTCTGGCTCTACCCTCGGTCCATCGACCGGATCGGACCAGGAGATCTGTTCCTGACCATCCCGTTCTCCTCCAACATGAACGGTGGGAGCTTCTACGACGATCATGACACGCTCGTGTTCTACTGGTCACCGACCGACTGGAGCGTGTTGTCGGACGAGCACACCGTCTACGTGCCCATCGACGCGCCGGCCGACAATTGGACCCACGTGACCTTCAACCTCAGCGAGATCGCCGCTGAGCGGCTGCCGCGGGGCGTTGACCAGCACATGGAGGCGCCGCGGTTCCGGATCCAAGCGAGCCTCGGCCACCAAGCCAGCTTCGACATCGACGACTTCCGGTTGCACGGCGCGTACCTCGGCGAGGAGCTCCGCGACCGTCAGCGTGACTATCTGGACGCGATGCCGTACGCGGTCGAGCACCTCGTCGGGACGGAGATTTCGGCGTTTGGTCAGGCGACCCACTTGAACGCGTACGGATCTTCGGTGCCGTTCCTTCCGTACGATACGGAGGAGATGCTGCCGGAGACGGCCGTGCAGTTTGTGCATGATCACGGCGGCATCGTGTCGTACAACCACATGTTCGGCACCGGGTCGGCCTCGGATGACTTGTTCGAGCTGCCGTTGAGCGCGGAGGAAGCGCTCGCCGGGCTGCTCGACGTCGGGGTGTACGGCGTAGACCTGCTCGAGGTCGGGTATCGGCAGCGGGTGTTCGAGTTGGCGGAGTTCTTGACGGTGTGGGACGCGCTCGGCGCCGAGGGGTACTGGATCACCGGCATCGGCTCCAGCGACCTGCACAACGTCGTGACGTACCTCGAGAGCGAGAACAACTTCGTCACGTGGGTGGCGTCGTCGTCGTCACACGAAGAGGACCTGCTGTGGGAGCTCAAGCGCGGCGCGGCGTGGTTCGGGGATCCCACCGTCTTCCCGGGAGGCGACGTTCGCGCTCAACTGCGCGCGGTGACTTCCCGTGCGACGATGGGTCAGGTCGTCGTCGGGGCGACCGCGCCCGAGTACGTGCGGTTGGACGTCAACCCGGTGCAGGCCGGCTGGTACGTCCGCTGGATCGTGGATGGTGAGCCGGCCGGGCCCGACCACGCCGTGGTGAGCGATGGCCACTTCCGGGCGAACGCCCTCATCAATCCCGCTGGGGGCAAGGTGGTTCGGTTCGAGGTGTACGAGGACCTCGACGAGCCACCTGTGCTCTTGTCCAACCCGATCTACTTCGTAGACGCCGCTGGTTGGGTGCCCCCGGAGCGCATCCCGGACCCTTGACGCTGGTGGCGGCGCGCCGGGTCACCACCACATCAGCGCTTCGGGTACGTCGCACGCCTCGGCGAACATGTGCGGGAACGGGCCGATGCCCTCGGTCCATGACAGGACCTCGGCCGGGATGGGGTCGATCGGCGTCGGGCGGTCCGTCAGCGCCAGGAGCGGCGACCAGCTCATCGCTTCGCACGTCGACTCGGCGCACCGCAGCGACACCTCGCCGTCGACACGGGCCGCGCGCACCCGGTTGTCGAGGCACTGCCACGTCGACGCGGCGCCCGCGGGCTCGGGCGCCGGCCAGTCGACGGGCACGGGCACGGCGACGGCGTCGAACAGGCCGTAGGTGACGTTGATGGTCGACCACGGCGCACCGTCTTCGGCGAGCCCTGCCGCTTCGAGGTCATCGGCGAGCGAGGACGGCACCGTGTAGACCGGCACCGGGGACACCCACCAGGTGGGCACCCCCGCGTGGTCGCAGCTGATCATGCCCGTGATCGGCTCCATGACACACGGCGTCTCCCCGTGGTCGCCGAGCAACACCATGCGCAGGTCGCCCTCGCGCCCCAGCGCGGTGAGGCCCTCGAGGAGCACGTCGATGTCGGGCTCGAGGTGGACGGTCCGGAGGTCGAACGCCGAGTCGATGATCGCGTCCCATGCCATCGCGCCCAGCTCGTCTTGGCGGTCGGCGAACTCGACGGGGAGCGCCGTTGACAAGGACGCCCAGAAGCGGTGATCCAACCAACGGGCGACCCGGTCTTCGTCGGCGCGGGCGAGGCCGAGTTCGACCGCGGCGTCCCACAGCGCGTCACAGCCGACCGCGTAGGGGTCGTGGTAGCAGCGGGGCCGGTGGCCGCCGGCCTGCAGCTCGTTCAGATACGCGACCACCGGTCGCCCCTTCGCCGCCTCGTCGAGCAGGGCGTTGACCGCGAGCCGGACCGGGCGCTCGTCTTCCGGGACGACCGCCATGTCTTCGTCCATTCCGGACCCGTGGAACGCGTGGGTGGTGCCCTGCGCCCACACGCTCTCACCGTCGTCGCAGTCGACCGCGGCGACGCCCTCGGAGAACATCGGGTTGTCGCTGGCCCAGATCGCGGGGCCGCCGAGCGCGTCGGCGAGCTCGACGGTCGCCGCGGGCGGCTCGCCGCACTCGGGCATGATGCGCTGGCGCCCTTCGCCCACGAGGTTGCGCGGGAAGAGCTGGCGGACATGGGACTCGCCCGTCCACGTCGACGGGGCGATCCCACCGGACAAGCAGGCGAGGTCGAGGCCGTGCTTCGTGACCACGCCGCTCAGCCAGTCGCAGAAGCCCGTGGCGTCGGCGGTCGGCTGCGACAGGGTGTCGAGCGTCCAGTACACGACGATCGGCACGCCGGTGCTGCTCGGGCCGGTGTCGGTGTCGGTGTCGGTGTCGGTGTCCGCGTCGGTGTCGGTGTCGGTGTCGGTGTCAGTGTCGGTGTCCGCGTCGGTGTCGGTGTCCGCGTCGGTGTCGGTGTCTGCGTCGGTGTCCGCGTCTGCGCTCTCGACGGGTTGTGTGTCCCCGGACTTCTGGCACGCCGCGAGGGTGACCAGCAACACCAACGAATGGATCCGCATTGAAGCACCGCCGTGGCGAGGGTGAGCTGCGTTCGCCGAATCCGCCGAGGAATCGGAGGCTGATCCGCGCCGTTTCAGAGTAACCCGGCACGGGGCGAGTGTCCCTGGTCGCGGACGCCCCGCCGCGAAGGCGCGGCAGACGCAGGCTTACCCGAGGCCGTCCGGCACCCGAGGCGTGCACGTCGCCCCCGCCGCTCCCTTTGCTCGCGCGCAGGCGGTAAGCTCTGCGCGCGTGAACGTGGGGGAGGCGTGTTGATTGGGTTCTTCATAAGCCAGGTTTCGGCGTACGCCCACGTCCCGCACGACAATGTGTTCGCCTTGGCGGCGCCCGACGCGCTCGACGACAGCGCGCCATGGGTCACCGTCGCGTGGCAGTCGATCGCGGCGTCGCACGACGGCGGCACCACCTGGTCGAACATCGGCGGCTACCCGATGCTCGACCCGATCACGTCGGGGACCATGCTCGACGGTGGCACGGCTGTGTTCATGGGGGATCAGCGTCTGTGGTCGACGACCGACGGTGGTGCGTCGTGGACCGAGCACCCGTTGGAGAGCCGGGCGCGGGTGGTGGCCTCGGAAGGGGCCGAGGTCCTCGTCGCGACGAGCACCGAGACGCTGATCGGGCCGCTCGGTGGCCCGTACTCGTTGAGCGTAGACCGTGTGTTCGTCGAATTCGCAGAGGGTGAGGCCGGCGTCACGGGGCGCACGGCCGACGGCTCCATCTCGTTCAAGCCAACGGGCGGAGCGTGGGCCCTCATGGGCAGACCGCCCAGTGAGGCCACCGTCACCGCCGCGCTCGTCGTTGGGACCGCCGAAGCTCCCGTCGCTTATGCAGGCACCGCCGACGGCGAAGTCTGGCGGCTGGACGCGATGACGTCGACGTGGACGCTGTGCGGCGCGCTGCCCGCGATGGCGCACCCGGCGGTCGTGGCGATGGGGGCGTCCGGCGACCGGCTGCTCGTCGCCGGCGCGTCGTTTGCGCCGTACGTGTCAGACGATCGATGCGCCACGTTCACGAGCGCGGTCACCGGCAGCGAGACCGAGTTCGATTCGAGTGGGGGCGCCTCCTCCGACGACGAGGCGTTCACGGTCGTGCGGGTGGTCGGAGATCGGTTCGTGGTCGGAGGTTGGGACGGCCTTTGGATCTCCGATAATGAAGGTGGTACCTGGACTGAGCACCTGCTCATCCCGCCCGACTACACACGCGGGATCGCGTACAATCCGCAGTGGCCGGAGGACGACACGGTGTTCGTGGGCGCGTACGCGGCCGGGGTCCAGCGCGCGTTCGATGGCGGCACGCGGTGGGACGCCCCGGGCGTCGGCATGAGCGCGGCGAACGTGCAGAAGGTCCTGTGGGTCCCTGGCACGTCGTCGGAGCTGCTCGCGATCTCGGGGCACCATGGGTGGCGGTCGGTCGACGGCGGGGAGCGCTGGGTCCCGCTCAACGGTCCGTTTCCGGAAGACACCGCCATCAGCGGGTTCTCCGAGCCGGACGAGATCTGGCTGTTCTCGACGTTCGCGGGGCCGAAGTTCTCCGGGCTCGTCGCGGTCTCCGAAGACGAGGGCGCTACCTGGCAGGAGACGCCCGAGCTCAACGCGGCGGACCCGAGCGTGCGGTCGATGCTGAGGTTCACCGACGACTCCGGCGCGACCCGGTACCTCGCGTCGTCGTCGTCGGGTGTCTCGGTCGCTGCGGACTGGCGCGGCCCGTGGACGCGGACCTTCACGGTGGAGCACGGGTCCGCGGCGATGGCGACGGCGTGGCCGGCGGGCGACCCGGACCGCGTCGTGTACGCAACCGGCAGCACGATCTGGCTGTCCGAGGACGACGGCCACACGTTCGTCGAGGCGGCCACCTTCTCGGAGCTCGACCAGGTGGCCGAGCTCGCGATCGCGGCAGACGGAACCTGCTTCGCGCTCGGCTCGATCGGCAGGGTGTTTCGGTCTGACGACTGCAAGGCGTGGGAAGACACGGGGCTCGTCATGCCCGCGTTGGTGCACGCGATCGCGCCGCGCCCCGACTTCGGGGTGGCTCGAGAGGTGTTGGTGGGCACCCACGACGGCGTATACGCGTACGTCGACGTCGACCCACCGTTCATCTCCAAGTGGAGCGGCTACCAACGGATCGACGACTACTCGGAGTACGCGCACTGCGAGGCTGGCTGCGTCGCCACCAACCCCGCGGCGTACGCCGAGGCGCGCTCGGACGCCTCGATGGGGTTCGTCACGCGCATGGTGTCGGAGCGTGCGCTGCACATGAAGCTGCGCGGCCACACGCTGCGACTGTACGGCTGGAGCGGAGGGAAGAGCTCGGTCGAGGTCATCGTGGACGGTGTCTGGCGCGCCGACGTCCCGGCGGTCGACGGAGGTCCCACGCTGCTCGTGGAGGTCTCGGGCCTCGCCGATCAGATGCACGACGTCGAGCTGCACAGCCACGCTGGCGACGACGTGCTGTTCGACTTCATCGAGTCGTGGTCCGACGCCTACGTGTTCGACGACCTGGTCCCGGAGCCGGACACGGACACCGACACCGACAGCGACGCGGACACCGACAGCGACGCGGACACCGACGCCGACGCAGACGTCGCCGACACGGGGAGCGATGCCAAGCAGTGCGGGTGTGTGTCGGCCGGTCCGAGCGTGGGTTGGAGCGGCGTATTCGTCGCGGCCTCGTGGTTGAGGCGACGCCGCGCCCGGCGCTGATCGGATCAGGGCGCGCCGAGGCGGTCGAGCAGCGCCGCGAACGGCGCGTCGGGGACCTCGCCCCATCGCCCGAGCACCTCGACGCGGCCCATGGCGTCGCGCCTGCCCTCGAAGCGCCCGACGAGGCGCCCGCGCCACAGGAGTGGGACGACGTAGTAGCCATACTCGCGGGCAGCAGCCGGCTTGTAGACCTCCCAGGTGTACGAGAAGCCGAACGCCAGGCGCACGAGCTCGCGGTCCCAGATCAGAGGGTCGAGCGGGCCGATCGCCCGCATCAGGTCGTCGTGGTCGAGCGGCGCGTCGGCGCGCTCGAGCGCGTCCGGGGTGGTGTACCAGGTGCGGCGTGAGCCTTCGACGCCGACCGCTACCCAGGCGCCCTCTGCGACGAGCTCCGCGGGGCGGCCGGCGCGGCGGGCGTCTTCCAGCATGCCCCACCACGGCCCGGTCTGGGCGGGCAGCACGGTGGCGCACCGGACCCGGTGGTCGAGCAGGGCGCGGTCGAGGTCGGCCGGCGCGGGCGCGTCCCACACGGTCGGCAACGCGCGCTTGGGCACGTCGTACCTGCGTTGTCCGCGGGGGCCGCGCCCGGCGGTCACGACGGCGCACCGGGTCCACAGCACCTCGACGGCCATCGACGCCGCGCTCGCGGTCCCCTTCCATCCGTTCCAATCGAGCGGCTCGACGCGGCCACGGGGCGTCAGCTCCTGGGCGCCGACCGGCCCGCGGGCCTCGATCTCGGCGAGCACGTCGTCGATGAGCGCCGGGTCGAGCTTCTGGAGCCGCTCGGGCGTGCGCCACCAGCGGTGCGAGGCCGCGATCCGGTCGCGCCACACCGGGAACAAGCGCGCGGGGAGCTGGCAGCGCTCCTTCGCGAAGTGCTCGAACGCCGCGCCTTCGTGTTGGGGCCGCGCCCACGCGCCGCGCGGCGTCGGGCCGAGCCGGGCCTGCACGACGAGGTCTTGGCTCGTGCCGATGCGGTCAATGGGATCGAGCTGAAACGCCCCCAGCCGCTCGAGCAGGCCGGTCACGGTGGTGGGCCGGTCGGGCGCGCCGGGGTCGAGGCCGGCGCCGCGCAGCAGCACTCGGCGCGCCTGGTCTGTGGAGAGCAGCCGTTTCATGGGCACGGGCCGGGTGGCCGCGGCTCGATAGCTGATCTCCGGTCGCCGCGCCGGCGCGCCGAGGTGTGTCAGCCCCACGCCTCGGTGTGGATCTTCGCTGGATCGACGCCCATCGTGCGCAGGCGCTCCGCTACGTCGTCGACCATCACGCGCGCGCCGCAGATCATGAACACGTCGTCGTGGGTCGGGCCGATCTCGGCGAGGTGCTGCTGCACGTAGCCGGTTCGTCCTGCCCATCCCGAGCCGTCCGGTCGCGACACCACCGGCAGGTAGCGCCACGGGCGGCCGGCGCCGATCTGCGCGCGTAACCAGGCGTCGTAGGTGAGGTCGCCAACGTGGCGCGCGCCGTGCAGGATCACGATCGGCCGCGGATCGTCGGCCTGGGCGTGCGCTCGGGTGATCGACACGAACGGCGCGATGCCGGTACCGGTCGCGATGAGCACCAGGCGCCCGCCCGTTGGCTCGATGAACCTCCCCTTCGGACGACCGACCACCAGCTCGGACCCGATCGGGGCCGCGAACAGCCGCGGGGTGACGGCCCCGCCTTCGACGCGCCGCACGTAGAGCTCGTACGCGTCGCCGCCCGGCGCGCTCGCGATCGAGTACGGCCGCACCGTCGCGCGCCCGTCGTCGAGGAAGCCGAGCGCCACGAACTGCCCCGGCAGGAACTTAGGGACTCCGCCGTCAACCGCGACGTGCAGCGTGGCGAGGTCGGGCCCGTGGAGCGCCCGGTCGACGAGCCGAGCCGGGGAGAGCGCCTTCATCGGGCGGCCGCCGCGCGCACCTCGGCGAGGCAGGCGCCCAGCGCGAAGTCGACGCCCAACCTGCGCAGCGCGTGGTGCAGGCCGATCGTCGCCCGGATCAGCGGGAGACGCGCCGGATCGAACGGCACCTCCCGGATCGCGAACGGGTGACGCCGCTTGATCGCGCCGAGCTGCTCCATCAGGTCGTCGCGACCGAACGGCCACGCGCCGGGGCCGAGCGGACCCAGCAGCACGCCGAGCTCGGCCTCGAGCGGGCCGGCGCGCACCCCGAGGCCGTCCAACGCGCCGCGGGTGTCGCCGACGAGCAGCCGGTCGAGCGTGGCCCCCAACCTCGGAACGTCGGGGACCGGCGCCACCGCGCCGAAGTCGATGAGCCCGAGGCCGCCGGGCGTGACGACGAAGTTCCCGGGGTGACCGTCCGCGTTGACGACGGCGGACCGGAACACCGGGCCGAACACCGCCGCGACGAGCAGCGTGGCGAGGTCGTGGGGATCGGCCGGCCCCGGTCCCTCCGGCGGGAGCGTGGTGTGCAGCGTGGGACCGGGCAGGTGCGGCGCGACCAGCACCCGCTCGGTAGCAACGACGGGGACCGCGACGCGCAGGCGTGGCCACGGCGCCGCCGCGTCGGCGATCTGCTGGGCGCGCTGCGCCTCGACGCGGAGGTCGAGCTCGGCCAGCAGGTGCGCGCGCAGGCCGGTGAGGGTTGCGGCCGCCCCCCCGAACAGGCGCGCCGGCGCGGCGACCCCGGCCAGGTTGTCGAGGTCGGCGGTGAGCGCGCGGGTGATGTCTGGGTAGAGCACCTTGACGACGACCTCGACGCCGTCGAGGCGACCGCGGTGCACCTGCCCCACGGACGCGGCCGCGAGCGGCTCCGGGTCGACCGTGAGCGCGGCGCGTAGGTCGGCGGGGAGGGCCTCCAGCTCGGGCGCCAGCGTCGACCACGGGACGGGCTCGGCCGCCGAGAACAGCGCGCCCATCTGGCGACGGACCTCGTCAGGCATGCCGTCGGCGACGAGCGCGAGCGTCTGGCCCAGCTTCTGCGCCCCACCCTTGAGGCGACCGAGGGCGAGCCGCGCGTGCTCCTGGCGGACCGCGGCCCCGATCAAACGCGCCCCCCGGCCGATGCGCCCCGTGATCACGTGCTACCCCCTCGAACCGTAGCCTTCAAGCTCGCGAAGGCCGCCGATGCCTCTGCGGTGGTGGCCTCGGGGTGCTCCGCCCACCAGCGGTCGATCGCCCCGTCGAGCCCTTGCACCATCGCGACGACCAGCTCGGGGGGCAGATCGTCTCGGATGCCTTCGGCCTGCACCCGGGCCCACAGCGCCTCCAAGTGGGCGGCGATCGGGGCGAGGCGGGCGGCCACCTCCGCGGGCGGCTCGTGCCGGGCCAGGGTCGCGAGCCAGGGCCGACGCCGCAGGATCGTGAGGTGCGCGTGGTACATCACCTCGAGGCCGGGCCACAGCGGCGCGTCGGCCGCGGGCGTGAGCGGCGCGATCTCGCCCCACGCGTCTTCGAGCACGGTGGCGAACAGGTCGGCCTTGTCGTCGAAGTAGTAGTAGGCGACGCCCTTCGCGACGTTCGCCTCGGTGAGGATGGCGTTGAGCGAGGCCCCGCGCGCGCCGTGCGCCGCGAAGTGGCGGCCCGCGATGTCGAGCAGGTGGCGTCGGCGGGGCTCGGGGAGCTCCCAGAACTTCGGGCGTGGCATTAGACCGCTCGGTTAGACTGAATGGTCTATAGTTAGGCCGATCGTTGTCGTCAAGCGGCGGTCGTGCGGGGCGCGGTCGGTTACGGTGCGCGCGTGAGGTTCGGATGGACGACGTCGACCGGGTCGGTGGTGAGGCTGGATTGACGCGCATCTTCGATGACCTGCTCACCCGGATGCGCGCCGACTTCGTCGTGGGGTACCTGTTCGCGGGCACGGACCACGCGCGCATCGTGCGGCACGAGGTGGAGCACGCGGTCGCGGTGCTGCGCGGCGGCGGCGGCGCGTCGGGCTACACCGGGCGTCCGCTCCCGCAGGTTCATCGCCCGCTACGCATCAACCGCGGCCACTTTCGGCGTCGGATGGCGTTCTTGCGCACGGTGCTGGCCGATCACGGCGTGCCCGCCGACATCGCCGAGCGGTGGCTCGCGGTCGACGCCCGGCTGGAGGGCGCGCTCACCGACGGGAGCGACTGCGCACCGATCAGCTAGGCGGTGCGGGGTCCTCCTGGAAGATCGCCTCGATCGTGCAGCCAAACACCCGGGCGATCCGGAACGCGAGCGGCAGGCTCGGGTCGAACCGGCCGGTCTCGATCGCGTTCACAGTCTGCCGCGACACCTCGAGCGCAGCGGCGAGGTCCGCCTGGCTCCAGTCGCGCTCGGCGCGCAGCACCTTCAGACGGTTCTTCACGCGAACCGCCGCAGCCCGACCGCCAGCGCGACCAGGTAGGTCAGGGCCATCCCCATCATGAGGTGGCCGATCTCGGCGTCGAACGGGAGCAACTTCGCCGTCTCGAGCGCTTGCCAGGCGGGGCCTCCGACCAGGCCGATGCCGAGCGTCCAGGCCATCGCCTCGAGCTGGACCGCGCGATGCAGCTCGTCGAGGCCGAGGAGGTGCCGCTTGTTCGCGAGCACCATGCCCGCACCGACCGCCAGGTTGACCCCGAGCGCGACCAGGGTGATGGCCCCGTGCCCGTCCCACAACAGCGCCGGCCCGAGGCTCGCGACGGCCAGCGTCACCAGCCACGCGCCGGTCCAAAGCGCAAGGTAAACCGTATTCCGCGCCTGTGCCGCGGCCCAGCCCGAACGGATCGTCATGTCAACCTCACTTGTCAGGATGGAATGTATCCTTGACACGGCGAGCATGGCCACCCTGCCGAAGGGTGTCAAGTGAACTTGACGGGTTCGCGCCATCCGGGCGGCTGGCAGGCCCCGAGCTCGGCCACAAGCGGGGGCGTGCGCGCCGACCTCGGTGGCGACGTCGGACCCGACGAGGTCGAGAGGGCCGGTCCGCGGTTCGGATTGGCGGTCCCGCTCGTGGTCGAGGCTTCGCTCTGCCAAGCTCGGTCGAACGGAGGGTCTGCATGGCGACGTTCTGGGTCAGCCCGTCAGGAAACGACGCGTGGCCGGGCGGCTTGCTCTGCCCGCTGCAGACGCTGCAGGCGGCGGTCGGCCGGGCGGGCGTGTGGGCGGCCGATCACCCAGGTCAGAACGTCCACATCCGGCTGCGGGCCGGCGTGTACCCGATCGGCGCCGTCGTGGAGGTCGGCTTCCCGCGCTTGTCGATCCGCGGCGCCGGCCTCGGCCGCACCATCCTGCGCGGCGCGGGCGACGGGCACCGGCAGCTCCGCGTCATCGGCGGGCACCGCTTCGCGCTGTCCCACCTCACGCTGCACACCGACACCGAAGTCGGCAACCCGTCGAGCGTGTGGATCGAGGCCAGCGACGACGTCTTCGTGCATCACGTGCACGTCACGCAGATCCGGTTCTGGGGCGTCGTGATCGGGACGAGCGACGGGTGCTCCCTCGACCCGGTCAACCGGCGGGCGCGCGTCGAAGACTGCGTGTTCGACCAGAGCAACCCGCAGTCGACCACGGAGGCGCTGCTGGTGTTCAACACCGACGACGTGCAGGTCACCCGCTGCACGTTCCGCGGGGTGCCGCGGCACGCGATCGGCCTCGGCTTGTTCCAAGTGGTGCACGCGGCCGTCGTGACGGACTGCGGCTTCTTCGGTGACGGAACTGGCGCCTACTACCCCGTCTCCGGCGTGGACCTCACCT
This sequence comes from uncultured Pseudomonadota bacterium, assembly GCA_903897935.1. GTDB lineage: Bacteria > Myxococcota_A > UBA796 > UBA796 > CAIUDO01. The sequence goes on along the minus strand of CAIUDO010000023.1, from coordinate 3,134 downwards.
TTCGGGGGTGTGAGCTCCGGACGAGCAACGGGCTGATTGGCGCCAACCAGAGCGACAATGGCCCGCAGGGGTCCACGCGCGCCGAGCGCCTCACCGTCGAGGGTTGCCGCGTCACCAGCCACAGCGACGGGCGCGGCCTGCAGCTCGGCGCGGTCCAACGCGCGGTCGTCGTCGGGTGCACCTTCACGCGCTGCGACGCCGTCGCGGTCGTCATCGACCTCGGTAACGATCTGGTCCCGAAACCCGAGCTCAACTTCGTGTGCGCCGGCGCGATCCCACCCGAACCACCACGTGTGCTGCGCCTGATCGGGAACACGTTCGACGACAACAACCCGGCGGCGACGTACCCCAAGGTCCACCCGGACGTGCTGGTCCAGAGCCTGCCTGTCGGACTGGACCTCGACCTCGAGATCGCGGGCAACACGTTCATCAGTGCCCACCCCAGCCACTACGTGCTCACGCTGCTCGACGCGTCGGGCGCCAACGACGGCAGCTTCGCGGGCATCACGTTCGAGGCCGCCGCCAACACGTTCAACCTGCACCCCGACGCGGTGATCGTGAGCGGGACCCTGCTCTGAACGGGTGGGGTCGATGGCGCCGTACCCGTCGGGCGCTTGCCGTCGCGGTCTGGCGGGTCCCGCGCGAGGACGACGTCGCTCGTCGGTCACGTGCCGCTGCCGCTCGAGCTCGTGCGCGACGTCACCCGGTGGCGCCTGGCGCGGGCCACTCGGGCCCTCGCGGAGATGGCCGAACGAACCGCGGCGAAGAAGCGGCGGCCGCCGGCCGGGGCCCCGTAGCGCGCCGCGTGGCAGAGTCCCCACGCGCCGCGGTGATCCGATCGCGGCGTGGGCCGTATCGAGCGCGTCGCGGAGCGGAGGTCGGGTGGGCGGGTCGTTGCGGCCGGCGGCGGTGCCGGTGGGGTGGTTCGCGCTCACGACCGGCGACGACCTGCGCGCGCCCGTGCCCGCCGCGTTGGCGGGGCGGGAGCTCGTCGTGTGGCGCGACAGCCGCGGGATCGCGCACGCGCACGACGCGTATTGCCCGCACCTCGGCGCCCACATCGGGCACGGCGGGTCCGTCGACGGCGACCACCTGGTGTGCCCGTTCCACGGCTTTCGGTTCGGCGCGGACGGGGCGTGCGTCGGGAGCGGCTACGGGACCGCGGGCCCGCCTGGGGCGGCGATCGGTCGTGTTCCGGTCTGTGAGGTCGGCGGGATCGTGTTCGGATGGCACGGGGGCGAGCCGACCTTCGCGTTGCCCGCGCTGGACGCTACGGGCTGGACGTCGTTCGGCGTACACGCTTGGGAGCTGCCCGGCCACCCCCAGGAGGTGACCGAGAACAGCGTCGACGTCGGGCACTTCGCGTGGGTGCACGGGTACCGCGACCTGGCGGTGGAGGCGGCGTGGGCGGCCGACGGCGCCACGGTCCGGCTCGGCTACGGGTTCACGCGCCCGTGGGTCGCGGGCTGGGGCTCGCGCCAGCACATCGCGATCACGGTCGTCGGGCTCGGGTACAGCCAGGTCGACGTCACCATCGATCACGTCCCGCTGCGCCTGCGCTTGTTGGTGTTGCCAACCCCGCTCTCGGACGACCGGCTGCTGCTGCGCGTGGCGCTCGCGGTGCGCGGGGTCGGCCCGGTAGACGCGTTGCTCAAGCCGCTGTTGTTGCGGATCTATGCCCGCGAGGTGGAGGACGACTTCGCGATCTGGAAGCACAAGCGCTACGTCGAGCGGCCGATGCTCGCGAAGGGCGACGGCGCGATCGGTCCGTACCGTCGCTGGGTCCGTCAGTTCTACCCGGCTGAGTAAGGCGTTACGCTGCGGGCAGGGGGTCCGCATTGATCTGGACGTTGATCGCCGCGCTCGGGTGCGGCACGAAGGGCGAGACGGCGCCCGAGCCGACCGAGCCGAGCGAGACGGAGCCGAGCGAGACGGAGCCGCCGGAGACCACGCCCGAGCCGCCGGCGTCGTGGCGGTACCGTCTCGACGCGTTCCGGGCGTACCTCGTAGAAGACGAGGGCATCGACCAGGACGGCGACGGCACCGGCGACAACGCCACCCCCGACGCGCTGGAGCTCGTCGACGCGCTGCTGGTCGACGTCGACGCGTCGGCGGAGGGCCTCAACCGCACGGTCGCCGACGCGATGGCGACGGGCACGCTGATCCTGCTCGCGGAGGCCACGTTCGAGCCCGAGCTGACCGTCGACCTGCTCACGGGCGTCGAGATCGGGCGCCTGCCGGTGCCGGACGCGATCTCGTACGGCGACGACGGCCTGCCGCTCGCGCGCTTGGTCGGAGCGTTCGGCGACGACGGGGCGTCGTTCACGGCGTCGGCCGACCGCGTGTTGGTGTCGATCCCGTTCTTCCCAGAGGAGCCGGCGCTGCCGTTCCCGATCGAGCGCGCGACGATGGTGGGCACGCTCGAAGAGGCCGGGTTCACCGGTGACCTGTACGGGGTCATCCCGGCAGACGATCTGTACACTTTGCTGATCGTGCCGCTGCTCGAAGACGCGTTCCCGGACGCGGAGGAGCGCGCGACGTACCTCGAGCTCACGGCGGAGGTGCTCGAGAACGAGGAGCTGATGGACATCGACCTCGGCGGCGGCCGGCGCGGGGTGAGCTGCGCGTTCACGCTGCTGGCGTCGCCGTCGGCGTGGGGTGGGTAGCGGGAGCGCCGGCGTGCGGCTGAGCGGGGCCCATGGGGGTGTCGCGGAACAAACGCCGGTGAACTTGCGTGCCTGTGGAGCAATCGCGCTTCAACTTGACACCGCGACCGCGGACGGGTCCGTCTCTGCCAGACGGGCCTCAAGCGTGCTCGATCGTGTAGCTTTGCTCGTAGGGGGCGGAGAGGGCGCCACCGCCCACTGGGGCGGCTGTCAAGTCGAAGCGCGGTTGCTCCCGGGCCACGTAAGTTCGAGGCCGATTGCTCCGCGACGCGACGGGCGCGACAGAGGGGCCGGAGTCCAAGCGGAGCGCCTCGGCGTGCGCGTGACCGACGGTTGACCTGGTGAGGACGTGATCCAAGTAGTAGGTATTAGCTGCTTTATGACCAGCGTAGGTCGTCGTAGCGGCGGCGGTCGATGTGGGCAACGCGTCGCTTGATCCGATTGGAAGTGGGTCGATCGATCGCCGCG